>NZ_SMMB01000813.1 GCF_009711365.1 Xanthovirga aplysinae
TAGTTTCTCAAATTTTTGTTCCATGGCATTTGCTTGATAAAGTGGTCCTTCTGGGCTTTCACCAAGCCTTTCCTGAATTTCTTCTTCCAAAGCTTCAATTTGCTGGAAAAGTTTATGTCGTTTTTTTTGAGCTTTTTTCTCAAAAGGGGCTTTTTCGGTTTCTAATTGTATTTTGTGGATTTCTGCTTTGGCTTCAAAATCTTGTTTTTCCCTTTCTAATTGGCAGATTAATTCTTTCCATTGATGCCGATCAGACTTATTACAACGATCACAGGCATGGTCAGCTTTTTTCCTAAATTCTTCATAAGCATTATGAAAAGCCTTTTCCACTTCATAATAAGCCCTGATGCTAGCAGGTTGTTCTGCTTTTAAAGGAGTAACCATCCGGTTATAAGCATTTTGAAGCTGTTGACCTTCCTCATGGCCTACTTTTTCCTGGATTTCCCTCACAGGACCTTCTAAAGATCTTAGGGCCCCTTTGATATGGTTTCTTTCCTGTTCAAAGGCCAATTTGCCTTCAACACCATTTTCTTTCAGGTCAGTGAGATAGCCATTCAATCGACTATAGAGCTGCCTCAGGAAATTTTGGGCCTGTTTGATTGATTTTGTTCTTTTCATGGCTTAAAACGAATTAATATTTCCGTATTTCTTTACTTTGAAAACAATGTTTTTGGTATTTTCCTTCCAAGTTTGGACTTTGTTAAGAGAATAATATCGTTCTCAAAACATGCAAGGGCATTATGTTAGGATCCTTAAGCAACTCTTTTATTATGCTTAAATGAGGATAGCATATAAGCTGTTTCTTTATGGGTTAGCAATTAAACATTATGAGACTTAAAGAATACGAAATAGAAAAAGATTACATTTCCCGGGTAGATAAGGCCCTGAAATTTATAGATGATAATCTAGACTCCGAATTATCATTGCAATATATTGCAGAGATTGCCCATTATTCGCCATTTCATTTTCATCGAATTTTTAAAGCTATCATTGGGGAAACACTTAACGCTTATACCAGCCGAAGACGAATTGAAAAATGTGCTGCTGTATTAATGAAATATAAGGAAGTAAGTATTACAGATCTTGCTCTTCGGTATGGTTTTAATAGCAATTCTTCCTTTACTCGTGCTTTTAAGAGTTTTTACGGGGTAAATCCTTCTGAGTTTCGAAAATTAAACCCAGGTAAATTTAGCAAGATAAGTCAAGACAATAGCAAGAATGGACAAGAAAGTCTAATTTTTGAGAAATACATTTGCAACATTCATGATCATTTAAACTGGATTAGAATGAAAGCAAACATTGAAATTAAAGAAAACCCGGAATTAAAATTCGCAAGTATTACCCATGTGGGAGTGAATCGAGTTGAATATTCGTTTGATCGATTAATAAAATGGGCAAACCCTAAGGGTATAATAGATAATCCCGAAACGAAAATGGGGAGAATTTTTCATGATAGCTTCAAGGTAACCTCACCAGAGAAAGTACGAATGAGTATTTGTTTGTTTACAAATGAGGTTTTTGACCTTGAAGGGGAAATAAACGCCGGTTTCATTCAAACAGGGAAATGTATCGTTGGGCGTTTTGAAATAACCCCTAACGATTTTGAAGAATCTTGGAGCGCCCTTTTTGTTTGGATGCATGAAAATGGATATAAAAAAAGGGAACAAAACCCTTTTGAAATATATCATAATGACTTTCGTGATCACCCGGAAAATAAATGTATAGTCGATTTTTACATTCCCGTTGAATGATAGCTGTAAATGTCAAGATCTGTTAAGGGGGCTTTGCCCCTTTTTATTTGTTGCTATAAAATTTAATAAAAACTTACATCTAAATTCTTTTTATTAGACTCCCTTGCTTCATAATGTTTTTGATGGTTAAAAGGAAAGGTTTTAGGGTGCTTTTTTAGTGTTAATTACTTAAAAGTCCTTTTTTTAATAAAAAGATATATTTTAAAATATTTTTCTATCAAAAAAAATATTCTTTTTGGGAGTTTCTACTTCAATTTCAGGTTGGATCTTTTATTAATCCTAATATTTCCTAATAATAATCTATTGGATTTTTTCTCGATCTATTAATCAATTCTTTCTTTATCTCTAAAATTTATTTAACCCTTTGTAAAACTTATTGAAAGGTTACCCGTTTGAATTCCAAGTGTAAACTTTGGAAAAGTTGAAAGTTTCCTTAGTTTTGCACCTTCGAACAAATAAGTTATGACGGATAAAGAGAAAATTATTACTACTTCTGCTCAGTTATTTTCAAGGTTTGGCATTAAGAGTGTCACCATGGATGATATTGCCAAAGAGTTGGGGATCTCTAAAAAGACGATTTATCAATATTTTAAGGATAAGAAAGAGATTGTTCGGCTCGTCGTGAAATATAAGATGGAGGAGGATACCAAGCACTTTCAAAATATCAAGGCTAGTTCTGAAAATGTAGTAGAGGCACTTTGTAAAATTGCCATTTTTTTTAGGCAAATGATAAATAAGATTAACCCTACCATGTTTTTAGATCTTCAAAAGTACCATAAAGATGCTTTTCAAATCTTTCAGGAATGCAAGGATAAAGTGCATATGAGAAAAATGGTAGAAATGATAGAGACAGGCCAGAAAGAAGGGTACTTCCGTTCCGAAGTGAATGCCGAAATTATAACCACCATGCGTTTTGAACAGGCGCAATTAGGGTTTAAGGATCATGTTTTTCCACGGGAAAAGTTTGATTTTGCCCAAGTGCAAATGCAACTTTTTGATCATTTTGTACACGGTATTATTACACCCAAGGGTAAAGAATTATTTGAAAACTACCTAAATCAACATAGCGCATGAATTTAAATTTCAACTTTTTATTGGGATTAGGATTATTGCTTTCCGCCATTACTTTTCAGGCAAAAGCACAAGACTCCGGCGGAATGGACTTTTCACTTCAACAGACCATCATTTATGCTATGGAGCATCAGGCGGATGTGAAAAATGCCACTTTGGATGAGGAAATAGCAAAGGCTCAAATTAGACAAACAACGTCAATTGGATTGCCTCAGGTAAATGGTCAGGTTTCTTATACTGATAATTACAAAATTCCGAATACGGTTTTTAATGGAGAGACAATTCAGTTGGGTGCAAAATATCAAACATCAGCAGGAGTTACACTTACTCAATTGATTTTTGATGGATCATTTTTTATTGGTGTGAAGGCAGCAAAGGTGTATAAGGAGTTGGCTACCAAAAATGGTATTAAAACAAAAATTGAAATAAAAGAAGCCGTAACAAAGGCCTATTATACCGTTTTAGTCAATGAGAAAAAAGTAACTTTAGCTTCTCATAATTTGGCCCAGTTGGATAGCCTTTTACGGGAAACCCGTATCATGTATGAAAATGGTTTTGCAGAACAGTTGGATGTGGACCGTGTTCAGGTGCAATTTAATAATGCACAAACCGGATTGATGCAAGCCGAAAGCTTATTGGAGGTAAGTACTTATTTACTAAAGTATCAAATGGGGATGCCAATATCAGAATCCATTCATCTTACGGATAAAATCAAAAGTATAGATTTTAATGGAACTATTCTGGCAAGTAATATCTATGAATATGCGGATCGAATTGAGTTTTCTGCTCTCCAAACTAGTAGAGAATTAAAGGAGCTGGAAATGAAAGGCAATAAAGCCCTTTATTTGCCAACTTTGTCGGCAGTGGCTAACTATAGCTTCCAGGGACAGACAAATCAATTTGAAAATACTTTAAATTTTTCTGACAATGGAACGTACTTCTCTAGCGGATATGTTGGCTTGCAATTAAATGTTCCCATTTTTGATGGATTGAAGAAGCATTATACTATTCAGCAAAACAAGAAAGAATTGGAACAGATAAAAAATCAATTTCAGCAGCTGGCAAATGGAATTGACCTGGAAGTTGCTCAATCCCGTTCCAATTTATCCATCAGTGTGGCTGCCCTTGAAGTACAGCAGGAAAATAAGGATTTAGCCCTAAGGGTATATGAGCAGGCGAAAATAAAATACCAGGAAGGTGTTGGTTCAAATCTGGAAGTAGTGGATGCTGAGGATTCCTATCAGCAGGCCGAAACCAATTATTACGATGCTTTATACGATGCATTAATTAATAAAGTGGAATTGGAAAAAGCTGTGGGGATTTTATAATGGACTTTTCCGATTTTAAGTAAGCTTTGTACAAGTATTATCAACCGAACAAAGAAAAGAGTAGTAAGCCCGTTTCAAATATTCGGATCGAAATTAGGCGGGT
>NZ_SMMB01001234.1 GCF_009711365.1 Xanthovirga aplysinae
CTTTTATGTTGCCTTCTTAATGAGAATGAGCAAGCTTTAATTTTTCTGTTTTATTTACTTCTCTTTTTAACCTTGTATCCAAGGCTAAGGGAGCAGCAATGAATATAGATGAATAGGTACCAGCCACTATACCCACCAACAAGGCAAAAGAAAAAGCTCTTAAGGCTTCTCCTCCAAAAAGAAAGAGTATTACTACCACTATTAAAGTGGTGAGTGAGGTAATAAGTGTTCTGCTTATGGTGCTGTTAATGGCCTTGTTGAGAATAGCAGGTTCCAGTGTCTTTTTGGTGGAATTGCCCCCCAACTCTCTGATCCGATCAAAAATAACTACGGTGTCATTGATAGAGTAACCTACTATGGTTAACATGGCAGCAATAAATACTTGGTCGATTTCAAAAGAGATGTTAAAGAGTTGTGCCAGGGAAAAAGCTGAAAGCACCACCAGTACATCATGAAAAAGGGCAAATACTGCTCCAAATCCAAAAGAGAGATTCCGGAATCTAAAAAGAATATAAAGGAAAATCATCACTAGGCCGGCCATAACGGCTTCCATGGAAGAGGCTTTTACATCATCGGCAATGCTTGCCCCGACCTTGGAGTAGCTGACAATTGTAAAACTCTGATTATTCAGTCCTTCTCCTGTCTCGTTGAAATGTAAATTTAGCTGTTTCTCAAGGCCATTTACCAAAGCCTGCTGAACTTGCTCATCCGCTTGCTCAGAGTTTTCATCGATTAAATAGGAAGTTGTGATCTTCAGAACATTAGAAGAACCAAATGTTTTTACTTCCGTGGGCGCATCTTGAAAGGCATCACCAAGCTCAGACTTAAGCTGGGATGCTTCTATTTTATCGGGAAATTGTACTACGTAGGATCTTCCTCCTTTAAAGTCTACTCCAAGGTTAAGTCCACCCTGGAACAGGAGGCTAACCATACCGATAATGATGAACAGTGTAGAAAAGCTGTAGGCCATTTTTCGTTTGCCAAAAAAGTTAAGGTTGGGCTTCTTAAACAATCTTCTTGAAATAGCCGAAGCAAAGGAAATATTTTTCTTTTTGCTTAGGCCTTCCAAAAACAACCTTGAAATGAAGACGGCGGAGAAAAGAGAGCAGATAATACCAATCATTAAGGTAATAGCAAAACCTTTAAGTGGTCCTTGACCCAACCAATATAGAACTACTCCTGTAAGGAAAGTTGTGAGGTTGGAATCGATAATGGAGCTGTAGGCTTTGTTATATCCTTTAGCAATGGCTGCCTTTTGACTAAGCCCTTTATTCAATTCCTCTTTAATCCGTTCAAAAATCAACACATTGGCATCAATGGCCATACCAATGGTAAGGACAATCCCGGCTATGCCAGCCAGTGTGAGAGCCGCATTTAACTGGGCCAGGATGCCGAGGATAAAAAACACATTGAAAATCAAGGCCAAGTTAGCAATTACTCCCCCTTTGGAGTAGTAGGCGATCATAAAAATAATAACCATAGCCAGACCCGCCACAATGGAAATAATGCCTTGCATTTGAGCTACGTGGCCTAAGGTGGGGCCAATGATGCCTTCTTCAACTATGGTAAGACGAGTAGGTAAAGCACCGGCCTTTAGGATATTTCCTAAATCTTTGGCTTCTTCAATAGAAAAGTTTCCTGAAATAGAAGAAACACCCCCAGGGATTTCGGATTGCACCACCGGTGCGGAATAGACGTTGTTATCCAGCACAATAGCAATTCTCCTTCCTAGGTTTTCTGCTGTCAGTTTTTGCCACTTTTTACTTCCATTGGCGTTCATTTTCATACTAACAGCAGGTCGACCTTTCTCATCAAAATCTTGATGGGCATCGGTAATGACTTCTCCATCCAGAGCTGCCATACCGTTTCTTTCCTTTTGAACGGCATATAATTCTGTTAACTCCACTCCATTAGGTAATTTCTGAATAGGTTTAATAGCCCAAAGAAATTTTAAGTTGGAAGGGAGTAAGGCCTTTACCTCAGGTTTTTCCAAAATGCTGTTGATTTGAACAGTGTCTTTGAGGTTATAAATTAGTCCGCCTTGGGATTGTAAAAGACTCAGTAGGGGAGACAATTCCTCAGAAGTATTACCATTGTTAGCCGTTAAATCCTTTTGCCCCTGGCTTAACTGATTGGCTAAATCATTGTCTTGTATGCTATCTTGACTATCATTTGTATTGATATCATGGTCTACATTTGCTTTTTTCTCCCTTATCAAAAGGGAGTTTATAGCTTGTAGAGAAGGGGCATACTCTTGCATTTCTGCCACCCGGTAAAAGGAAAGATGGGCAGCGTTTTGCATGAGGTTTCTGATCCTTGCTGGATTATCTGCACCTGGCACTTCCACTTGTATTCTTCCTGTGCCTGGCAATCGCTGAATATTGGGCTGTGAAGTGCCAAAACGGTCCATTCGATTTCTGAGGATATTGAAGGATCGATCCACCGATTGTTCTATCTCCTTGTCCAACATCTTTAGCACTTCTTGGTCTGAAGACTTGAAGTCAATCTTATCTTTATTTTGGGAATTAGCAAAAATCTCATTCAATTGACTTTCTGGGGCTTCTTTCTTAAAAGCCGTATAAAATAAAGTTGTGAATTTTTGATCTGAATTTTTTGCTTCTTTTTCGGCAGTAGAAAGAGCATTCCGAAAGCGTACATCTTTACTGTGGGCGCTTAAATTCTCAAGAATATCGCCCGGCATCACTTCTAGAGTCAAATGCATTCCTCCCTGTAAATCCAGACCTAAATTGAGTTCAGTTTCCTTTACTTCCTGATAGGTGAAAGGGACCCCCAAGAAATGGTAAACTGGGGTTTTCCAGATGGAATCTAAATAATTTTGTTTTTGGGTATAATCAATTGTACCATCTGCCTGTGTGGCATAAGTAACGGCCTCTTTTTGAACTTTTCTTGAAACATAAGTAAAAGATAAATAATAGAGACAAAGCAGTGATATGATCACTGTTAATGTTAGAATTGCACCTTTATTTCGCATGGGTGTAGAGTAAAAAGTATTGAAATAATTTTTTTGAAAGACATGCGAGGCTTATCCTGTATTAATAAGCAAATAGAGGCAAAGGATTAACCCTTTGGTTGGAAGCACCTTTATAAAGGAAATCCCTGTTTTGTGGAACCACAAACTTTCCTTTTAAAATCTATTTAAGGTGAAACAACACCTTTAAGAAAATTTAAAAGAGTAATGAATCATTTGTCTTCCGGGATATAAAAAATTCCCGAAAAGATGAAAGTTTTCAAACGGTGCTTGATTCAAATATAAAATTTCAGCAATTCTTTTTTTGAATAGCAATCTGTTGGTCCCACAAGTTGAACCTCTAAAGGCATGTCAAGAAAAAAAGGAAAGGTGCTAGGGGGCATTAGGCTGTACAATTAGCCTGAAAAGGGTTTTGAAAAGCCTTTGGTGCATTAAAGGGGGGCTATTGTAGCTCTTTAATGGCTGGGCTTTTACCGCAGTAAAAAACTTTGGAATAAGTAGGATATAAAAGCTTTGAATTGGATGAATATCCAATTCGGGAACTGTGACATCATTATAATGCAGATCCTTATTACTCGTAGCGCAGAGTTTTTCTATTGCCTGATTTTGACTTTCCTGATTTTCAAAATCAGCATGTTGCTGGACAGAAGACATGAACAGCATGCCTATCCAAAGCGGCAACAAATACATTGCGAAAAGCCTGAACTGCGATATTTTTAACTGGATTCTCATTAAAACTTAATGCAAATCTAAACAGATGAATTTATAATTTAATATGTTTGAACTAATATTTTTAAAAATGTTGTGATTTTAACCAGTATCATTAATTGGTAAAACGTCTTTGACTTTAGGATTAGTGTAAAAAGATCTTTTTAAAGATTTTATTTAGGCATGAATCGGCTAATTATTATGCAGGGGTCACTTTTGTCGTGAGTCAGACCTTTATTTGAATTGTTAAGAGCAGAATTGTTTAATTTTTGAAGGTTTAATAGTTTTGAGGGACTTTTAATCCTTGATTTCTCATAAGGATATGGACCTTGGGTCCGAATTATTTTTTTAGAGATGGCCTTAGCCTCTAATCTAATTTGATCAGTATGCAAGAAGCAACCTATGGGCAATGGACTATTGTCATTCTTTTCTTTGTTGTCCTTTTCTTTATTTCTCCCAAGGCAAAAAATATGGGGGAATTTTTTCTTGCATCCAAAGACGGTCGTTCTCCTTCCTTTTTGATGTTGACCAGTAGTTTAGTTATTTCCTGGATTTTTGCAAAATCTATCACCAATGCAGCTAATTTAGGCTTTCAATCTGGTATTGTGGGAGGGATAGCCTATGCAGCTTATTATTTATCTTTTTTGGTCGCTGGCTTGGTGATTTATCAAATGCGGGTAAAAGGGAATATAAAAAGTATTCATTCTTTTCTGGAGCGGAAATTCGGGAAAAGTTCGCTGCTAGTTTTTTCTATTTTAATTGGTATACGGTTGTTTAACGAAGTGTGGTCCAATACCATGGTGATAGGATCATATTTTGGAGAAGCTGGGACAATCAATTATTATTTTGCCATTTTATTATTTACAAGTTTAACCTTGGCCTATACTCTCAAAGGAGGGTTGAGTAGTTCCTTTTTTACGGATGCTATTCAGATGACTTTATTCGGTTGTCTCCTCTTTTTAATTTTGGGACAACTCCTACCAGCACATGTCGGTGAAATTCTGCCAGAAATTAGGGGAGAAGGCTGGGATGTTGTTGGAGGGTTTAATCTACTAGCTGTAGCGCTTCTACAAGTATTCAGTTATCCTTTTCATGATCCTGTATTGACCGATAGGGCGTTTATTGCTTCTCCAAAAGTTAGTTTGAATAGCTTTTTGACCGCTACAGGGGTAGGTGGTTTATGTATTCTTTTATTTAGTTTTGTGGGGGTCATTGCTCGATCGAAAGGCTTGGAGGGAGATCCTGCAGTGGAAATTAGTAGCACTTTTGGAATAGGAATGATGTTAATGATGAATTCCATTATGATAACTTCTGCGGCCTCTACTTTGGACTCAGCCTTTGCTTCTTTTTCCAAATTGACGGTTATGGATTTAGGATTAAAAGAAAAGTCTAACCTTTCCATAGGACGTTGGGCCATGGTTTTATTAGCGATGTTAGGGACTATACCTGTATTTTTAGGTCCAGAAATTTTGTCGGCCACTACCATTAGTGGATTAATGGTAATGGGGCTGACCCCTGTTTTTATTTGTTGGAGAACCCAGGTGCCAAAGGTTTCGTTTCATTTGTCTGTAGGAATATCCCTCTTACTTGGGATTTTAATGGCCCTGGGCTTAATTCCTTCTTTTTTAATATTTTTTAAGGGAAAATACGGGGATCTACTATCAATCAGTTTGATTTCCCTGATACTTTCTTTTTTATTCTTTTTTATCCCAAAATGGATCTTCAAATCAAACCAAAAGTTAAAGATCTTGGCAACCTTTCAGGAGAAGTTTTAGTCTTTGGAGGGGTTTATAGTAATTTTCAGGCTTTGGAAGCCTTCTACCAAATTGCCAAGGAACGAGGGGTGCCGGCAGAAAATATTATCTGTACAGGGGATGTGGTGGGGTATTGTGCCCAGCCGGAAGAATGTCTTCAATTGGTGAAATCTTGGGGAATTCATTGTATTGCTGGAAATGTGGAACTGCAATTGGGAAGTAATGCCGAGGATTGTGGTTGTGATTTTAGGGATGGTTCCCGATGCCATACTTTTTCAAAGCAATGGTACCCTTATGCTGTAAGCCAGCTTTCAAAATCGTCTCTAGAGTGGATTCAGACTTTAACAGACCATATCCGTTTTACCTTGGGAGGGAAGACTTGTTATGTAGTACATGGTTCCTATGGGAAAGTGTCTGAATATATTTTTGCCTCTACGAATTGGGAGGTAAAGAAAAAGGTTTTTGAGGAAAGTCGGTCGGAAGTGATATTGTCGGGGCACAGTGGACTTCCTTTTAGTGAAGAAAGAGGGAGAAAGATGTGGGTAAATTCCGGAGCGATTGGGATGCCTGCCAATGACTCTACTCCCAGGGTTTGGTATCTTTTATTGTCGGATTTGGATAAAGGCCTTTCCTTTAATCATCATCATTTTGATTACGACCATTTCAAGGCAAGCGAACTTATGTTAGAAAAAAAGTTGCCTCAAGCTTACGCTAAAACACTTTTGACCGGATTGTGGGATAATTGTGAAATTCTTCCTGAAAAGGAAACTAAACAACAAGGAGTTTCTCTTTGTTTTTGAAATTAAATGAATTGATTTTGAGTTGTTTATGAGTGTTTATCTAAAGGAGTACTTGATGGTTGAAGGGGTGTGAAAGTTAAAAGTTCCAATATCTATAACTGCTTTTTAAGAACAACTCAAAGTTGAAATTTTACGCCTGGATTAAAAGTAAGACAGCAGACATTTTTTTAGTGTTTGTTGGTGTATTTTTATCCAGCTCAATTTGAAAACATATTTAAGCACTATTATTTGAAAGCTTCTCTAAAAAATACAGCCATTTTAATTTTTGCTCGTTCTGCTGCGGAGGAGGCCAGGAATAAGACGTTTGTAGAGGGAAGCTCAAAGCAAAACCTAAGGATTTCTCAATTTTTGTTGAAACAGGTGCAGCGAACAACAAGAGCAACTGGCTTGCCTTTTTTTCATTTGAATGAAAATATTCAGAAGGGGGACACTTTTGGTGAGCGATTGTTTAATGCCTGTCAGATTGTTTTTGATAAAGGTTTTGGGCGTGTAATTGTATTGGGAAGTGATTGCCCAAATATTACTCCAAAAGTTCTTATTGATGCTGCCATTGCTCTGGATAATTATTCTTTGGTTTTGGGCCCTTCCAAGGATGGAGGAATTTATTTGCTGGCTGCCGATCAGGAAATCTTTGATAAGAAGCATTTTCTGAATATCGATTGGGGAAGCGATCAAGTATTTAGCCAACTTTTGAGCTGGAGAAAGGATAATCGTTCATATTGTTTGCCTTCTTTTGAAGATATTGACCAGGCTGCTGATTTGCATCGACTTTTTAGGCATATTCGAATTCCGTACAACTTGTTGAAGTTATTAGAAGCATTTTTTTTGAATAAGGACTTTATTAATGCTTTCGAAGGATTTTTCAATAGGGGCATTAAATCGTCTCATTCTTTTGGTTATCGAGGCCCACCTCTTTTCCCATCAAGTTTCCCTAACTTTTTTAATTTCAATGACAGATAGTATTATTTACAATGGTATGGTCCAGAAAATGGTTAATGGTCTAATCATCTAATGGGAGTAGACAAAATGTTGTTTGATGAATAGGAAGTTGGGTAATTCTAAACTTCTTAAAATCTTCTGCTATGGATTTTGCTTCTTCCTTTTTCCAATACCTATTGAAATTAAGAGGTTTAGTAATCCATCCTTTATCAGTTTGGGATGATCTGGAATATTTTAGTTTTCTTTTCTCATCCAAAATTGTAAGAAAGTAGGGAATGTGTAAATGTAACTACTATTAAAAAATTAATTCTAGCGAAAATATTAAAGCAAAATACTATGAGTGATTCCTATTATAATAAAGAAGACCTGGGGAAATTTGGAGAGATCTCCGAATGGCAACCAGAATTAGGTAAGAAGTTCTTTGATTATTACGCTTCGGTTTTTAAAGAAGGAAGCCTCTCCGCTCGAGAGAAGGCCTTGATTGCCCTGGCAGTGGCACATACCATTCAATGCCCGTATTGTATTGATGCCTATACCAAGGATTCTGTTAAAAGGGGCATAGAGGAAGAAGAAATGATGGAAGCTTTGCACGTGGCAGGAGCTATTCGTGGAGGAGCCAGCTTGGTACATGGTGTCCAAATGATGAATAAGGCAAAGGAGCTATTGATGTAAAAGTAGTTGAAGCCAAATGATGCATTACTAGCAGGAGATATTTGATTCCCGTTAGTAATGCTTTTGAAGGGACTAATTAACTTAATGTAAATGAAATCATTAAAAGCTCAAAAGCATCAGTTGTCTCAGACGGAAGCTCAGTTGGCCCTATTGGGAGATAACAAGAGTATTCAAATACCTTCTTTTAAAGAAAAATTGAAAGGATGTGATTTATTTCCCCTAAGACCCACCCAAATTGAGGTGCTTCAAATAAATTTGGGCAAGATGTGTAATCAGGTATGTAAGCATTGTCATGTAGATGCGGGGCCTGACCGGAAAGAGATCATGAGTCGGGAAACCATGGAAGCATGTCTTCAGGCCTTAAGGAATAGTGATATTCGAACCGTAGATTTGACAGGTGGAGCCCCTGAAATGAACCCTCATTTCCGATGGTTTGTAGAGCAACTTCATCGACTGGGGAAACACATTATTGTTCGCTGTAATTTGACCATTATCGTAGCTAATCCTAAGTATAATGATTTGCCTGACTTTTTTAAGGCTCATGGTGTGGAAGTGGTTTCATCCTTGCCATACTTTTCTGCCCGCAGGACTGACAGCCAAAGGGGAGAGGGAGTTTTTGAAAAATCAATACGCGCTTTGAAAATGTTGAATGCTGTGGGATATGGGAAAGAAGAAAGTGGATTGATCTTAAATTTGGTGTATAACCCTTCCGGAGGCTTTTTACCCGCTGGTCAGGAGGAGTTAGAAAAACAGTTTAGGCAAAAGTTGGATAGGGGTTATGATGTTGCTTTTAACAGCCTATTTGCCATCACCAATTTGCCGGTAAGTCGGTTTTTAGATTATCTGGTACAGTCGGAACAGTATGAAACTTATATGCGGGAATTAGTAAGTGCCTTTAACCCACAGGCTGCAGCGGGCGTAATGTGTCGCAGTACAATCTCCGTGGGTTGGGATGGATATTTATATGATTGCGATTTTAACCAAATGTTAGACTTAAAAGTGGCAACCAGGGAATCCCAACATATCAGGGACTTTGATGCAATTGCTTTAAAGGGACGAAATATATTGATCAATCAACATTGCTTTGGCTGTACAGCAGGTGCTGGCTCCAGTTGTGGGGGGGAGACTGTGTAGGGTATTTGTTTAAAAGTCTTTCTTGGTTTTTGAGTTTGAAGTTATTTTTGCTTTGAGGGATGATTAATTATTGGGCATACAATAATAACTTGGGTTAATTCATCATATCAAATTCAGGAACTAAATTTAATTTGAGAACTAATCCAACCTAAATAAAATTGAAGGTAAAGTGTAAAACAATAGCTTCTGGACTTTATGCATTGGGTTAAATATGTATTTTAAAAATGAATTGAAATGGAAAAGTAAAAATATTAAGACCAAACCATTTTGGCTACCAAACAAAAGAGGGTTGGAATAAGGAAAAAGTATCGTTTTGCCCCATTTAAGGACTTTCAGTTAATTTTAAAATTAACCTTTGAAGTTTTAATTATTGGAAAGGTATTTCCATTTCAAAAATGGTCAACTTTGTTAAAATGTCCACCAATCTTAGTTATTTTTAATATAGCCTTAGGAGAGAGGTTCTTAGCAAAAGTTGAGCCTCTTTATTTCCTTCATTTAGTAGCTCTTGAAAAATGAGAAGGATACAAGAGCAATTAAGATATGGCAATCCGATTTTAGAAAAATAAAGACGAATAATGGAAAAAAATCTTTTACTGAAGCATATTTCAAACTACATAAATTTATCCCCCAAAGAAAATGAAATTCTTCTTTCAAAGGTTAATTTTAGAAAATACTTAAAGGGACAATATGTTGTCCAAGAGGGAGACATTTGTAAGTATCATAATTTTGTCCTTGCAGGATGTCTAAAGTCATTTTATATGGACCCAGAGGGGAATGAACATATTATTTCCTTCGCAATTGAAAATTGGTGGACTGGGAATCTAGAGAGCTTTGTAAGGCAGGAACCATCAAATTATAATGTGCAATGCATGGAAATTTGCGAATTAGCTCAATTTTCATATAAAAATCTAGAGATCTTATATCAAGAAATACCCAAATTGGAGAGGTTTTTCAGGATTAAACTTCAAAATGCCTATATCTCTTATCAAAAAAGAGTTTTTGAAAATATTAGTTTGCCGGCAAGAGAAAGATACCTTAATTTTAGAAAACGCTACTCCCAAATTGAATCCCGTGTTCCCCAATACATGATTGCATCTTATCTTGGGATTACAGCTGAATTTCTCAGTAAAATAAAAAAGGAACTACAGAAGGAGAATATATCTTAATATAGTTTAAGATAATGTCTTAAACTGGTTCATTTTTCTTCATAGTTAAGAGGCCGATCTTTGCTTTAAATGAATTTAGAAACTAAAATTTAAAGTTATGAATGGCAAATTAACACATTCCTATTTCCTTCTATTCTTGCTTATTTTTTCGGCCTGTACTGATGATGAAGATCCAGTAAATTCTGATGAAACCCTTTTGTATGAGGAAATGATTAATGCAATAGGCGGTTCTACTGCAATTGAGAATTCTGGCACAATTAGTTATCAGGCAGTAGGTGAGGCGTTTGAGTTTCAGGAAGATCCCGAACCCATTAATGGAAAGGTAGCGGATTTTTCGTACAATTTAATCTATGATTTGAATGGAAAGCAATCAAAACAAGAATGGTCTATTCAAACAGACTATGCTTTCGAAACCGATTTAAATTTTGTTGAAACGATTAATGAAAACCAAGGGAGAAATGAAGGGATAAATGGATTTTTCTCCCAATACTTTGCGGGGTTTGGTGTTTCAGGTGATCCCATGTTCTCCACCAAGTTAGCGGCTCGTAAAAAAACTTTATTGATGTCATCCCCTCTTGCTATTCTAAAAATGATTTCATCAAACAAGATTCAAGGTGGGAAATCTGATGTCATCAGTGTTGGATACAATACCTCCTCTTTGGGGTTGGGTAGTTCCACCCCGGATGTTGAATTGGTAATTGATCCCAAAACTTATTTACCATTAAAAGCGCAGGTCCTTGAAAATGACCCATTATATGGGGATGTTTTGTATGAGGTAGTTTATGGGGATTGGATAGAAATAAACAGTATTAAATATCCAACACAATTAACTCACGTATTGGATGGGTTTACAATAAGGACGGAAACATTAAGTAATTTGGAAGTAAACCCTTCTTTCGATCCTTCAGAATTGACTGTACCAGAGGCCGATTGGGCTTATGATGAAAATGAAGCTAAGTATGGATCTTTGTCTTCCCAGTTTCATTTTAGAATGTTAATGGTAGGATTTATGGAAGATTTTCCCGTTGAATTCACAGATGCAACCTCTCAATTAGCCTTACCTTCAGAACTGGTTGCTAATGATAATAAAGTATTTCGGGTATCTGGAGATTTTCAATCTCATTATACTTATGCTTTTCAAATAGATGGAGGAATTTTATTATATGATTCCCCATTGAATAACAGACGCTCTTCAGCCGTATTAGAAAAAGTTAGAAGTGGATTTAGTTCACTCCCAATTTCCTATGTAGTAAATTCTCATAATCATTTTGACCATGTAGGTGGTTTAAGAGGGAATTTAGCTGAAGGTGGAGAGTTAATAGTTGGTGCTGGTTCAAAAGAAAGTTTTGAAAATATTCTTAATAAGCCTTATACCGTACTTCTTAATCCCATTGCTGGAAGAAAAGTAAATGTGTTAGGTGTTGAAGGTGAGATGGTTATTGGGTCCGGTGATGAACAAATAATTTTATATACTATTCCGACGGAACATGCAGAAGGTGAAGATTTTATCATTATCTATAAACCGTCCACCAAAACAATATATTCTACTGATTTGTATAATGCCGGGTTTGGTTTTGTTTTTGATAATTTAGGTACTACAAATCAGGAAAGAATGAGTAGATTGGCTAAAGACCTGGTAGAATTTGTAGATTTCAAAGGTTTAGATGTGGAAACGGCCTATACCACCCATGGTTTTACCAATCAAGATTTTGACTTTAATACCGTTAGAAACTTTGCAGGATCTTAAATTAAAAAAAGAACTGATTTTACGTACTTAGGGAATTTTAGCTCAAAATAGGACTGTCTAATTTTCTGTTTTTAGTTTCCTTTCCGGCTTTGTGCGTAACAGGGGTAATAAAATTCATGTAGTTATTCATTTAAAACTTTTAACATATGCCCTTTTTTCAATCTCTAAGTACGGAAGACCAAGTTCCACATGCCTTTCAAAAATTTAATACTGGCATAGAAAGACCTTTGTTAGAATTGCAGGAAAAAATAATGCGATCAAAGGACTCTCCCTTAAGTGAGGGACAGAGAGAGTTCATTGCTGCCTTTGTTTCGGCTACCAATGCCTGTGGTTATTGCGCTGGTGCTCATTCCGCTGCAGCCCAAGAATTTGGTGTGGAGGAAAGGCTTTTAACTTCTATCTTAGAAGATATTGACTCAGCAGAAATAGAAGATAATTTAAAGCCCCTGTTTAAATACGTCAAAAAATTAACGCTAGAATCTGCAAAAATGGTGCAGGCTGACGCAGATGCTGTATTCCAAGCAGGTTGGTCAGAAAGAGCCTTGTACGATGCTATAGCGGTTTGCTCTCTTTTTAATTTTATGAATCGATATGTAGATGGTTTGGGACTCAGTGTTAATCCAGGCCAATTCGCTAAGGAAGGGAAAATGTTGAAACAGGGATACGACAGGGCTGACTTTCTAAAGTTGAAGTAGAATGTCATCTTCTCCCCTGAATTTAAAGATTTTAGTGGGAGCTTAGGGAAGGTTCTTTAAGTTCGGTTTCTAGCCTCAATTCTATTGGGGACCACGTTATTATGGGCATTCCACCCTCGGCTATTCTCATTAGCCCGTTGACTCTGTGGTTGAGTTGTAAATAGTGATTGCTGGAGAATGGGCCAGTCAAGTGAGATGTCAAACCATTATAGCATTGGCAAAGCGAAACCAACCTCTCTTTTCGAGAGCGTTTTTATCCTGCAAGATGGATAGAAAAAATACAAGAGGGTATCGAGCCCTCCTGTATTTTTTCTATCCATCTTTATCCAATCTTCTTATTAAGGAGAGAAAATGGAATTTTTTTAAAGTAAACTTTTGGCTTATAAGATTTTTCCAATTTGGGTAAATAGATACATGACCATTATTTTTCCTGTGAAAAAAAAGAATTGATTGATTTATAACTTTTCTTGGTAATTATTTTTTTCTTAAAAAAAATAAAAAGATGTCAAAATGTAATTAATAAGCTAGATATTGAATATTATTTTTGTATTATTTCAAGATTGATCTGCTTCATGA
>NZ_SMMB01001064.1 GCF_009711365.1 Xanthovirga aplysinae
TTTTAATATTAATAGTATTAGAAAACTTTCTTTTTTCTTCTTTTGCCATTTTAATGCAATAAATAGATTAACTATTTAATAATGAATAATAATTAGTGAATAGAAATTTGAAAAAGAAAACCAACAACTCCCAAATTCTTCACAATGCTTTAGAACTCTTTGTATCAAAAATTCTAATATTAACCAAATAATAACGTAGACAGCACAAAATACAGTTATTTTTTCCAAAAAATAACCTAATACTACCTTAGGCCAAACAAATTTTAGGAAACATCCTATTAAACTATGTCAGATCTGAAAACTTATAGGCTTAAAACCATTCCTCTTCAGGATTCATTATCAATTATCCATTAACTTTAGGGCTGGCTGTGGACTGACTCCAAGATCACAAAATTCTCCTGCCAAATATTTATAATGTGCATTCATGGCTACCATAGCGGCATTGTCTGTACAATATTCGAAACGAGGAATAAACACCTCCCAATTCATTTTTTTTGATTGCTTCTGAAGTTCTTCCCTCAACCCACTATTGGCAGATACCCCTCCTGCAATCGCTATCTGTCGAATGCCCGTTTGTCGGGAAGCCTTTTTTAACTTTTGCAAAAGCATATTTATTAAGGTATACTGCATGCTAGCACAAATATCCGAAAGATTATTTTGTACAAAATCTGGGTCTTTTTTTGTCATATCCCGAATAAAGTACAAAAAAGCAGTTTTAATGCCACTAAAAGAATAATTTAAGCCCTGCATCTCTGTCTTAGGGAATTCAAACCTCAAGTGATTTCCCTGTTTAGCGTATTTGTCAATTAATGGACCTCCAGGGTAAGGTAAGCCTAGAATCTTAGCAGTCTTATCAAAAGCCTCGCCTACTGCATCATCTTGTGTTTCTCCTAAAATCTCCATATCAAGAAAATCACGAACCAAGACAATCTGTGTGTGCCCCCCACTTACTGTCAAACATAAAAAAGGAAAGGCAGGTCGTGGCTCTTCAATGAAATGTGCAAGTATATGCGCCTGCATGTGATTTACCGCAATTAGTGGAACTCCAAGGCCTTGCGCCAGCGATTTAGCAAAAGAACTCCCGACTAATAAAGCACCTAATAATCCCGGGCCTTGTGTAAAAGCTACGGCATCTAATTCCTCCTTCCCAACCTTAGCCTCCCTTAAAGCATTTTCCACAACAGGCACGATATTTTGCTGATGTGCGCGGGATGCCAGCTCCGGAACAACTCCTCCATAATTTTCATGAACAGATTGCGTTGCTATAATATTATTCAGTATTTTGCCGTCTTTTATTAAAGCTGCAGAAGTTTCGTCACAAGATGACTCTATTGCCAGAATTACAGGTCTCATAGATTTATTTTCAAAAAAATTTGTCGCAAGTTATTAAAAAACGTTTACTCAAAACAGTACTTTGGTTAACACTTACCATTCTGTTTCTTTTTATTGCTCTTTCGGCAGCCATACAGTTGCCTTATATCCAAACGAAAATAACCAAAAAACTTGCCCACTGGGTAACAGAAAGAACAAGCTTCACCTTCGAAGTGGCCCATGTGAATTTACATTGGTTCCATCAAATCGAACTTGAAAATGTAAAAATCAAGGATACCCAAGACAGCCTCATGATAGGGGCAAAAAGTCTACGTGTAGATTTGGGCTCCCTTACTACCTTAGAAAAAGAGCACATCAATATCAACCAGCTTAGATTGGAAAATGCTGAAGTCCATCTGATTAAAAACACTCCTACTAATGGATTCAATCTGAACTTGTTTGTCAAGGAATTGAATGAAATGGGAGGATCTGGAAAAGAAAAAAAGCCAAAAAAAGCGCCAAAGATCACCATTGGCTCTGCCCGTTTGATTAACAGTACCTTTAGCATGAATATGCCGGAAAAAGACTCCATTCCAGGACAATTTGATTATTATCACTTTACTGTAGACAGTATTCAAGCTCAGTTGAGAGATTTTTCAGTTGACCGAGGGAAAGTTTCCTTTGAAAGCACCCAACTTTCCGGACGTGAGGTCCAAAATAACTTTAAAATTCATGAGCTAAAAACCCATTTTAGCATTAACGGTAGCAAAATGGCTTTTGAGCAATTGTTCCTTCAAGCGGGAAATAGCACCCTTCAGGATCAATTGATTTTCAGATACCATAGTTACAATGACTTCCAAAATTTTAATCAAATCATAAACTTAGAAGGGCAGCTGAACAAATCTGAGGTTTATACCAAAGACCTGGCAGTTTTCGCACCCTTCCTACTAGGAATTAATGACCGTTATTTGGCCAGTGGTCATTTTAAGGGAGAAGTCAATAATTTCAAAGTCCAAGATCTTCAATTGGCTTTTGGGAGGAACAGTCTTTTAAAGGGAATTGTGAGCTTTCAAGGACTTCCAAATGTTTCTGAGACTTTTGCCGATATCAACTTAAGCAATTCTCAACTTCTGGGGGAGGACCTTAAACAGTATATTCCACAGGACGTCCTTCAAACACTTAAAAAATTTGGTCAAACCCAAATGAATGCCACCTTCCAAGGTTTTCCTAATGACTTTGTTGCGGAAGGAGAGTTTTCTTCAAAACTTGGTTATCTAAAAACAGATATCAACCTAAAATTTGAAAAGGGACACCCCGTAGAATACAGTGGAAGGCTCAAGACAAAGGATTTCAACTTGGGTAAATTAGCCGAAGACACCGAGTTTCTTCAATTCGTCAACCTCAATGGTGAAATAGAAGGTGAAGGTTTCAACATGGAAGGTGCCGATTTCACTTTAAATGCTAAAATCGATAACATTGGAATTAACCACTACAACTATCAAAATCTTACAACCAACGCCCGAATGGCGAAGGAACTTTTTAGGGGAAAATTAACGATTGAAGATCCAAACTTAAAGGCCACCGCTGTGGGGGAATTGGATCTCAGAAAAAATAAAAACAAGATAGATATGGAAATCAATGTTGACACCGCCTTGGTGCACAATCTAGGTTTCCTGGAAAAAGAAACCTTTGTAAAAACAAAGCTAAATGTAGATTTACATGGTCTTCAACTGGATAGCATTACAGGTCATGGATCCTTTAACGATACAAAAGTTATTTACGATAATCATCCCTTTGAGCTAAAAGTACTTAAATTCAATTCCCAAAAAAATGAAGGAGAACGGGATATCTCAATAAGAAACGAGGCCTTCGACGCTGATTTTAAAGGTAATTATCAACTTTCAAGACTCTCGAAAGATTTGGTTAAAACTTGGAATGAATATCAATTAAACCTTCTGAATCACAGCCAAGAAATCAATTCCTATTATTCTCAAAAGGCCAATGATAAAAAAAGGAATGACTACCAGCTATCTTACGAAATCTATTTAAAAGACATTAATCCATTTTTGGAAGCTTTAATTCCGGAACTCTATATTTCCAAAAATACTTCAGTCACAGGAACCTATAAAAAAGGCTATACAGATATTATTACGCTTAACTCAGAAATAGATAGTCTGTCCTATAATGACTTTGGATTTAAAAATACCGCATTCGACCTTTCTACCTCAAAATTATCCGACAGCACTAATGTGTTGGCCATGGTTTACCTCACTTCCGGAGAACAATTGCTAAAAAACAGGCATCTTAGTCAAAACCTTACTATCCAAGGGATTTGGAATGACACCCATGTAGATTTTTTGGCCCAAACAGAACGAGGCCAATCTGAAAATTCCCTGAATTTGGAAGGGACAATTGATTTTCTTCCTGATACTACCCACTTAAGTATCTTAAATAGCGATCTAAGGTTTTTAGGAAAACCCTGGTACATTGCTCCAGGAAATCAAATTTCATTGATTAATAATCGCCTTCAAATCCAAGGGTTACAAATCTATCGGGATGAGCAAAAAATTGCTTTAAATGGAGCTATCTCTCCTTCTCCTTATGATTCCATCATATTATCTATAGAAAACTTACAATTAGATAACTTCAATGAATTTCTGGAACCTAAACTTAGTGGCGTAATAGATGGCACAGTTAGTTTGAGAGACTATTTTAATACGCGTCTCATTCAGAATCAAATTAATATCAAACAATTACACATCAATCATTATTTGGCTGGAGACTTTAGCAGTTATAGTGATTGGAGTAGTAGCTTACAGCGACTAAATTTAAATCTACAGCTCAACAGGTTAGGGAAAAAGACTATAGGGGCAGAGGGCTATTATGATCCATACAATGAAGAAAATCCTTTAAATCTTACCGCCCGCTTTGACCAGGCAAACCTCAACCTGGCAGAACCTTTTATTGAAGAAAATTTTTCGGACATTGAAGGCACGGCAAGTGGGGAATTTAAAATATCAGGAAAGCTAACACATCCCATTTTGGAAGGAGAAGGAATTGTTCAAAACGGAAAGCTTAAATTCAACTACCTAAACACCTTTTACACCTTCGATGGAAGCATAATATTTGATGTTAACGAAATTGGAGTAAGGAATTTAAAACTCCACGATATCAATCAAAATGAAGCTACTCTGAGTGGAGGTATTTTTCATGATGGGTTCCAGAATTTTATACTTTCTCTTGAAGGTACTATGGATAATTTCCAGGTGCTAAATACCAATTATAAAGACAATAGCCTTTATTATGGTGAAGCCTATGGTACAGGAAATTTTTATGTTTTGGGAGCGATTAATAATCTTCAAATTTATGTAAATGCCACCACCAACAAAAATACAAAGATCCATATGCCGATCACTTCCTATTCTGCTGACAATTTTCAACAGGAAGATTTTATACATTTTGTAAATCTTAGTGACTCTACAGCTTTATCCCAAAAGCCAGAAAGTAATTCCACGGATCTCACTGGGATAAATCTTAATTTTGACCTAAATATCACTCCAGATGCATATGGAGAGTTAATTTTTGACAAAAAGTCCGGTGACATTATTCGGGGAAGAGGAAATGGAAATCTTAAACTCCAAATTGACACCAAAGGGGATTTCAATATAATTGGAGACCTGGAATTTACCCAAGGAAACTACAACTTCACCATTCCAGGCCTCATTAACAAAGAGTTTATTATTGAACCCAACAGTACCATTAAATGGGCTGGCGACCCTTACGAGGCCCAATTAGGCATAAAAGCAAGCTACAATCAATTGGTATCTCTAGAACCTGTTTTCAGTTATATTTTGGATCCCGACCAGAACGCCTCATCAGAAACCAATGCACAACTTAAAAGGAAATATCCTGCCAAAGTTTTAATGGATATCGAAGGCCAGATGCTATCTCCCGACATTAACTTTGAACTTGACTTTAGTGATTATCCACACAACATAAGTAAAAATGGAATTCGGCTGGAAGATGCCATTACGGAATTCAAATCTCGATTAAAGGCAGATGAACAAGAACTAAAACGGCAGGTTTTTAGCATGATCATTTTAAAAAAGCTTGCCTCCGACAACAGCAGTCTGGCTGTTGGAGGAACTGTGGGAAATAGTGTTAGTGAGCTTCTTTCCAACCAACTTAGTTATTGGTTAAGTCAGGTAAATGAAAACCTTGAAATTGATTTTAACCTCAATAGTATTGAAGAAGATTTCTGGGAAACATTTCGATTACGGTTTTCTGTAAATTTATGGGATGGGCGGTTAAGAATTACCCGAGATGGAGGCTTTACAGATGTGCATAATCAAACCAACATTAATAGTATTGTGGGGGAGTGGACAGTTGAATACTTGATTACTCCTGATGGCAAATTTCGAGCAAAACTATATAATACAACGGATCTTAATTCGAATGACAGTAATATTGACTCTGGAAATTCAGCTTCACAGGGAATAAGTATTATGCACGTTCAGACCTTTAATAAGTTTAAGGACCTTTTTAAAGGAAATAAAAAAAGGAGAAGCTCTGAAAAAGAGAAAGAAAAAACAGAAAATACGGAGACCATAACTCCGAAAGACTCCCTTTTGAATAGACAAATTAGGAATACTGAGAAAAAGGACTCTACTCAATTAAATTAAATGCATTGGGTGGGGGTTCAAACGATTTTTTTGATCTTTTAATTTAAAGAAAATGAATATTGGAGATAAAGTAAGGTTACTCCATGATGATGTGGAAGGGGTTATCACTCGTTTTTTAGATAGTAAATTAATCGAAATTGAGATTGAAGATGGCTTTACTATCCCAGTGATGAAAAATGAGGCAGTGGTGGTTTCCTCAGGAGAATCTTCATTCTTTGAGGAAAAGAAAGAGACTGCTGTAGAGTCAAAGAAAGAAATAAAATCAGAAATTATTGCCCAACGAGGCGTTTTCATTGCCTTTCTAGAAATAAATGATAAGGTAGTATCTTTACATCTGATCAATAATACAGATTTACAACTCCCTTTTTCCGCTTTTGAAGAATTAAAGGACCAATACAATGGCCTAAAAGCAGGAACTCTTCAACCTCGAGAATCAATGAAAATAGGTGAAAGAGAAATTCGCAATTTTGAAAAATGGCCCCCAATCTTAATCCAATTACTTTTCTTTAAAAATGAGGACTTTAAGTTAAAAAACCCCCTACAAAGAGTTCTTAAATTTAAAGCGTCAACTTTCTTTAAGAGTAAACAAAAAGCCCCTGTTCTGGGAAAAAATGCTTTCTTATTCCAATTAGATAATGAGGCAAAAAACCTGGATACCGCAAACCTTAAGGAACAACTATACACCCAGACGGAAAATAAGACAATTACTTCTCAAAGTCATTATGACCGGCCCGAGCCTATTATAGACCTTCATATAGATAAGCTTATTGATGACTTCAGTGAAATGAACAAAAGAGAAATTCTGTCCTATCAGATTCAACATTTTGAAGCAATACTGGATAAAGCCATTGCGTGTGGAATGGAAGAAATCACATTCATTCATGGAGTTGGTAATGGGGTTTTAAAAAATGAAATCCACAAACGCTTGGGGAAAACCTTTTTAATAAAGTATTACGAAGACGCTTTGAAGGAAAAATTTGGTTATGGAGCCACTCGAGTTAAAATTCGTTAAAAGGAGGAGTTAAGAGAAGAGTGAAATTTTAGAACTGATTAATGATGTCATCATATATTCCAATCGCTCACCTGGAAACCATATTATTCCATGGAGTGTAAATTGTAAAAATTTTTAATTGCAAGTCTTAGATTTTCGTCTTCAATTTTCAAACAATCCCCTAGAAACTCCTAATTCTTTACTGATGCTTAGCTTTTAACCCGCTTCAAGAAATTTTTGGCTCAAAAATTGATTATGGTTTAAC
>NZ_SMMB01000856.1 GCF_009711365.1 Xanthovirga aplysinae
TTTTAGATCTTTTATGAAACACTTCCTGTTAGTCCAGAATTTAACCCATTAAATTATCAACTATAATAAATCCATTATGAAAAAAAGAATACTGATTAATTTAATTTTTTGCCTTGCACTATTTAGTAAAGTGTGGGCTCAATCCGATATAGTTTCTGGAAAAGTAACCTCTGGAGAGGATGGGATGGGGTTGCCGGGTGTAAATGTGGTTGAAAAAGGATCGACAAATGGAGTGTTGACGGATCTTGATGGGAATTTTTCCATAGAAGTTGTTGGGAATAATAGCAGTTTAGTTTTTTCATTTGTGGGAATGGTTAGTCAGGAAATAGTGGTAGGGACTAGATCAACCATTGATGTAAAGATGCTTCCTGATACGAAACAATTGGAAGAAGTGGTAGTGTTAGGATATGCCACAACGGAGGATCCTGTTACTCAGGTTCAAAAAATTAGTGACATTAATAAGGTTAAAGCCCCGAATTTCACAAATGCTTTAATGGGTAGAGCAGCTGGAGTTGCTATTCGGCCAAATTCCGGTGCTCCAGGCACAAAACCCGATATATATCTCCGAGGAATTGGGTCATTGGCCATTGACAGTGATCCCCTTTATGTCATTGACGGGGTAATGGTAGATACCGATAATGTAGTTTATCCAAGTTCTGATGTGTCGAGAGATCCCTTAGGTTCATTAAACCCAGATGATATTGAAGAAATCAAAATATTGAAAGATGCTTCCGCCACTGCAATCTATGGTTCTAGGGCAGCCAATGGGGTTATTTTGGTAACTACCAAAAGGGGCAAAGAAGGAAAAATGAAATTCACTTTCTCTGGGGAACAAGGAGTGGTTGTGCCGACATTTGGTAATATGGAAATATTAGATGCGGATCAATTTGTGAAATTTTATAAGCTGGATACAATTCCTGAATTTATGGAGCAAGGCTATGAGAACACAGATTGGTTGGATTTGGCCTGGAACAATGGTTCTTTTAAAAACTATCAGTTTAACGCTTCTGGAGGCACCAAAAAGAATAAATATTTCATCAGTGGTGGTTATAACAAGCAAGAAGGAACCCTTTTAGATTCGGATTTTGAAAGACTATCTAGTCGCTTTAATATGGATACAAAGCTTTCTGAGCGATTTAAAATGTTTAACAGTATTAATATCTCTTATGTGACTCAAAATGAACCTCGAAATGGATATGCGGATAGATCTCCTAATAAAAATAGTTTGGTAACAGAACCCATTATTTCTCCCTATGATGAAGAAGGTAACTTGATTGGTGCTTGGGAGGATTTAAGTGAATTGGAAACTAATTTCCTTTATGAGAATGCTCATAAATACCATGTTTCCAGGGCTTTAAATTTGGCTTTAAGGAATAAAATCTCTTTTGAATTTACAAATGATTTGTCCGTGAGCTCAGCCAATTCCTTAAAAATGGAATCCATCATACACAGAAATTTCTGGGACAGGTATACTGGTTTTAAAGAGGATGTAAATGGTGAACTGGAAGTACTTAATGGCTTTAAAAATAATTTTATTACAACTAATTTACTGCATTATAATAAGAATTTGGGTGAAGGACATCGCATTAATGCTCTTGCAGGAATGGAGTATCAACATTATTATAAGGAACGCTCGGAAATAATTGCTCAGGGTTTTGGGGAAGGTTTGAGCAGTCTTCGCGCCGCTGCCGACGTTGTAGATAAAGACGGCTTTTTTAGTGAATATATATTTGTTTCTCTTCTTTCTAAGGCTACTTATAGTTATAAGGATAAATATTCATTCACCGCATCCTTACGTCGAGATGGGTCTTCTAAATTTGGTGTAGGTAATCAATTTGGGACCTTCTATTCACTTGGCTCTTCCTGGTTGGTCTCCGAAGAAGATTTTTTAGCAGGTTCTATATTGAGTTTAGCTAAACTAAGGGCCAGTTTTGGTACTACTGGTAATGCACGCCTGGACCATTATGGTAGTAGAGATCTTTTCAGTGTGTCTGAGAATTACAATGGAGAGAATGCAGTACTTTATAATCAGATAAATAATCCTGATTTAACCTGGGAAAAGAGAACCAAGTCTAACGTCGGATTGGATGTTGAGTTTAATAAAAGATTGATGTTAAATGTAGATGTCTTTTATGAATTGTCTTCCGGGCTATTGGTGGAGGTAGATTTGCCTAGAGAGCATGGTACTGATGATATGTGGCAGAATATTGGGGAAATGGAAAATAAGGGAATTGAGCTGCAACTTTCTTCAAGAAATTTAGCAGGGGAATTTAAGTGGACTACTGACTTTAACGTAGGGTTTGTAAAAAATAGGGTTTTAAAGTTGTATGATGATGAGGAGGAGCAATTTGAGAGTTCTAGCTTTACCGTTGTGGAAGAGGGTTTTCCTGCTCATACATTTTTCCTAAGGGAATATTATGGTGCAAATCCGGCCAATGGATTGCCTGCTTTTTATTTAAATAGGGATATAACAGGAGAAGAAAAAGAAGATGATCAATTTTTCCAGACAAAAGATGGTAGATGGGCTTCAACCGATAAGGATGCCGTGGAAAAGAAGCATTTTGGAAGTGGACTGCCCCTTGCCACAGGAGGATTGACCAATACATTCAATTATAAGGGTTTCGATTTATCTATTTTATTTACTTATTCTTTGGGAAATGAAATCTACAATAGGAGTAGAAAATTTTTGGATTCGGATGGGAATACCGGACTCAATGTTCACGTGATGGCATTGGAGGACCGTTGGGAAAATCCTGGAGATGAGGCTTATCGGCCTGTTTTAGGAAATAGTACAATTTATATTAATAGTTCTTCCCGGTTCCTGGAAGATGGGAGCTTTTTATCCCTTAGGAGTGTTCGGCTTGGTTATAAGTTTCCTTCGAAAACCCTATCAAAGGTCCGTTTAAGTCAATTAAGCGTTTTTGCCTTGGCTCAGAACATATATACCTGGACAAAATACACTGGCTTTAACCCGGCAACCGTAAAATCTTATGGAGTTAATTATTTTGAATATCCGGAGGGAAAGGTATTCTCTGCCGGTGTTACCGTAGGTTTTTAGAAACGGAATGTAAGTTTTTGCATGTAACCCTTATAAATTCGATATCCAGTTTTTTGGATAAATAAATTGAGAAATAATTATGAAAATAAATAAATTATATACAGCAATAGCCCTTATTGGGTCACTAATACTTACCTCCTGCAAGGAGATGTTGGAGGTTTCCCCTGATCATTATTTGGGTAAAGAAGAAGCTTATACTATTCCGGAAGCCCAATTAAATGGTATTTATTATGGCATGATTGTTAATAACTATTATGGGAGGAATTTTTACCAGAAGTTTGCCGTTGGCTCAGATAATATTGTAAAAAGAAGAGGTTCTTCCTGGGCAAACATTCACAATATGGATAAAGGTTCTGGTGAGGCAGATATGATATACACCCAGGCCTATGATGTCTTGGTTAATATTCATCACCTACTTGCTAATGAACAAGCTAGCGATGAAGAAAAAGGACAAGCTTATTTTATGCGAGCTTTTGTGTATTTTGATTTGGTCCGAACCTTTGGTCAGGTACCTCTGGTAACAGAAGTATTACCATACGACGCTAAACCTTCCAATACGGATAACAGTGAGCTTGATATCTATGGGCAGGTAGAAAAGGATTTGGATGAAGCATTAAAATTAATTTCAAATACTACAGACAAGTCAAAAGCTTCTGTGGATGCAATCCATGCCTTGCGTACAAGGGTGTTTTTGTATAAAGCAGATGAGTATTTGACGGGTGAAGACCAAAGGGAATACTACCAAAAGGTGGTAGATGAAGCTGAGTTGATTAATGGTACACTTACCGAAGCAAAAGATTATTTTAAGTATTTTCAGGAAAATGGTGGGGAAGAAACCATTCTGGAATTTTTAATGGTGCAAGGACAGGGTGGAAATGATACTGATGACCATTTGGGGAGTCGCTACTCTCCGAATAAGAATTCCGATGATTTTGTGAGAGGGCAGGGGTATTGGACTGCAAATCCTGCATGGGTAAGCTCATGGCATCAAGATGACGTTCGACGATCAATAGTTGATAGTACTTTGGTTTCCAACGAGCCAGGTTCTTTTTTTATCATAAAATTTACCGAAACTGATGGGGAGCCTTTTTTACATTCACCTAAAGTTCTACGATATGCTGAAGTATTATTAAATAAGGCAGAGGCATTATATAAATTAGAAAGAACGGGAGAGGCAGCTCTGGAAATTGATAAACTTAGGGCAGAAAGATATCTTCCCTCTGATTCCGCCCCAAAAGCCGTTGGGGATATTGATGAAATTTTGGAGGAAAGGAGAAAAGAATTGGCTTTTGAAGGGCATCGTATATTTGATTTAAGAAGAAATAGACGTGAAATGGTATTAGTGGAAGCAGAAGATGAGAAAAAGAATGCAGAAATAAAGGTACGGAAGACCGTGCCTGCAGGAGATAAGAACTTTTGGTGGCCTCTTGCCGAAGCATGGACAAGTCGTAATCCTAATCTTATAAATACAAAAGGTTATTAACTACCATTTAGGAATAAGGATAAAGGTCTTCCTAAAAATCCTTAGGAGGATCTTTTGAAGGCTTTTTAATTTTTGGAATTAATCAATCTTGTTGAATTTTTTGTTTATCGCCCTCGATTTCTAGAAAAGTCGATGTTCAAAATTTTTCCAAAAATCCACACCAAAAGCTATAGCTTTTGGTTATGACTCGTGAGGATTTGCTATTTGA
>NZ_SMMB01001262.1 GCF_009711365.1 Xanthovirga aplysinae
TAAAGATTAGTAGATAAACAAAAATGGTTTGAAAGGAAGGGCGAAAATATTTACGCCCTTCCTAAATCAGTTTTCAACCCTTTAAAAATTTCTAGGAACCGGGATATTATTCATCATTTGATGATGCATCATCTGGTTCATCATTTGGTTATGCATCCAAAACATATTGTGATAGTAATAGTAGGCTGGTTTTCTATAGAACCGATTGATTTTGAATCTTATTGGGATGACCATTTCATAATTCGCCTTCTCTTTACCTATCTTAAAGGGTTTGAATTTATGTCGATTAAAGGAATTCTGTGAAAAATATTCTTTTAAAAAATCGGAAACTAACTTGTCTATTTCAGGATGGAGGGAATTTAGGATTTTATAGTCAGAAGCGTATCCCTTCTTATTAATGACAAAAGCTATCAAAAGAATGCCTTGGGCATTTTCATGCACTGCTCTTGGGAAATTCTCTTTACTAAAATAAGAATCAAGTTTTTTCTGTAGCGGGTATAATTTGGATTTGTAATTTGGATCGCAAATTTGGTAAATATTTTTGTCATTTTCTATTCTGTAGGAACGGATTAACTCTTTACCTTTATAAGTATTGTATAGTTTTCTACCTGTGATTTCGTCCTCAAATGTTTCATCGATTATTTGGGAGTTTCCAAGAAGATCCTCTCCCTTGTTATTGTTTACACTCATATATAGCATAAGTTTTTGGGTGCCCTGAGGAGTATTAATATCCCTCACTCCATATTGATAATGATTTATACCGTTGTTATAAAATGTTTCAGTATTTTTGGGAATATCATCTTCATAGAGGGTGCTTTTTCGTTTGTTTCCATCTGCGGAATAAGCTATAAACTCTCCATTTTTGCGGTTGGGATAAAAAGAAGAATATTGTGCCCGGTATAGTTTTTTGTCTCCTTGATAATATTCTAAAGTCCAGATGGAATCCTGAAGATCAATAATTTTGGCATGGTAGAAAGCATCTTCTTTTTTTCTTCTTTCTTCCCAGTATTTGTCAAAATAAATGGGTTCATTGTTTTCATATTTATAGAAATATTCAGCCGTTTTTATAAGGGTCATTAGCTCATCGGAGCTGAATTTCATCTTTTTGATCTTATTCTTTAATGAAGGAACATGCCCAAAATACTGGTAGGCTAATTTGCTGAATTTTAGGCTGTCTTTAGGGAAGCTTGTCCATTGATCACTTCCTTTTTCCAATACCTGGTAGGTTTCTAGGGGTGGGAAGGATGAAAATTTATAGTGTTTGGCAAAGGTGTAATCTCCAAAATCAGTAATAAACTGAATAAACTGCGGTTTCTTTTTCTTAACCGTTGCCAAGTCTTTTTCTATATTGAAATTAGTGATGGTGAAGAAGGAATCAACCCCAATGACGAAGTTTTTTGCCAGTTCGGGTTTAAGAGTAATTTTTTGTGCAGCATCATTCGATTTAAACCAGATCTTCTTACCTTGAAATTTAATGAGCCCCTCCTTTTTTTTATTATTTTGATCATAATAGGATCCCTTTTCAAAGGAACCACCAAAATGGGTAATGCCAAGTACTTTTTTCGGACGGTATTCGATAGGGTCCAAATACCCATCAATAGGGGTTCCACTAATGTCAAAATAATAACCAATAGGAGTTTGAGCTTGACTAGAATGGGTCGTTGCTATTAGGGTGGCTATGAAGAAAAGAATGTTGATTTTTTTCATATTAAAATGTTGTTTTCTTTTAGGGCTTGTCTATAAATTTCCTTGTTGTCCAAATGTCTTTTGGAAGGGAGTACTTAGCCAATAGCCTCCATTTAAAAGCTTTAAAGATGCCTTGTTTACGTTTCCAAAAGAACCATTTTTATTAAAAAATATAAAAGTGGGGAAAGGTAATTATATCTCGGATTTTAATGAAATAAAATAAAGTTTTTATGTTGAGTTTGTCTACAGGGCTAAAAATAGAATTATTTTTACTTATAAAAGTTTGTTTTTTAATAGTAATTTAAAATAAAAGGCTTGATAATTTGTTTGAAAGGTGTTTCCATACCATGGTATTTAAAAAGGGGATGCTTTTTTAATAAACTCGTTCCGGGATTAATGGTGTAATTTTTCTTGAATCAGGAATAATCAGAAGAAATTCATAGTTACTGTTATTTCAGTTTCCGGATATTCCACAGCATTGCTGAAATCCAAAATTAAATTCTTTATCTTACATTAACCTAATTAGATACTTTTTGTAAAACCTTTAGGTTTATCGATGCTTCAATTTGGCTACATTTCCGGCTCCTTCCGGTGATTGCCGCCTGCAAAAGGTGGTTAAGCCCTTCCATTCGAAGAATTTTGTAATCAGTGTTTTCCCTATCTTTTAGTGCTTGTTCAATGGCCTGTAGGTTTTCCTCACACCTAACTTGGGATTTCCTCCATTAATGGTTAATTAACCATAAGTGAGTTTTGAAAAGGGTGATTCCTTTTTTTGAACAGCTTTTACCTTAATGAATTTTTCAAATAACTTATTATTTGGATATTTGTCTCCAACTTCAATAAACTGATATGGACGCCATTATTTCATTTAAAATAATATGAACAAAATAACTGAAGGCAATCTATCTAATACATTTTCTTGTTTAAAGTGTCCTAAACTTTTCATATTCCTTTTTCTATTAGGGTGTAATAAAGATGAAATATCACCTATTAATGAAGGTAAACCTTTAGGGGAACCAATTAGTGAGATTCAGGGGCCTAGTGAAGATGAAATAATTCGAATACCTACCGTAGTTCATGTGGTATACCATGATGAAGCCACTAATATTAGCGATGAAAAAATCCGTTCTCAGTTTAAAGTACTCAATGAAGATTTTAGAAAGAAAAATCCTGATCATATCAATACGCCGGAAGAGTTTTTGCACCTTGTGGCTGATGTGGGTATAGAGTTTGAATTGGCAAAAGTGGACCCTGATGGACAGCCTACTTCTGGAATTATTAGAAGCCAGGGATATCCTACAGATACGGAAATTTATTATCCGGAAAAAGGCGGGCAGGCTGGCTGGCCTTTAAATCAATACCTTAATATTTGGGTGGGGGACTTTTCCAACCGACTAGGGACGCTAACCTTAGCTGGAGGAGGGGCGTTTCCAGGTGGTGATCCTGCTGAAGATGGGGTGGTAATTGACTATCGCTGTTTTGGTACAGAGGATCCTTTGATTCATCCTCACAAAAAAGGAAGAACAGCCACTCATGAAATTGGACATTGGCTCAATCTTATTCATATTTTTGGCGCCAATGATTCTTGTGAAGAAGGTGACAAGGTAGATGATACACCAACTGCCAAAACAAGGTATGAAGGAAATCCCTCCTATCCCAAAACTTCATGTGGGAGCAGTGATATGTTTATGAATTTTATGGACTATGTCGATGACGAGGCTATGTATATGTTTAGCAAAGGGCAAAGAGAGCGCATGCGGGCAGTCTTTTCTCCTGATGGACCTCGTTCTGCCTTGTATCAGCATATCCGTATTATTTCAGAATAACTTTCTCCTTGAATAAAAGCAAAATAATAAAGGGCTGTCCAATTGAGCAGCCCTTTAATTATTCTCAACATAAGGTTTAATTTTAAATTAGAGAGGCCGCTTCTTTTTTTAGATCGTTATAAGAAATTCCCATATGGGAATTATCATAAACACATTTTCCCTTTTTAATTAATAAAACCTGTGGAGACTGATGCTCAACACCAAAATGTTCTGCTATTTGATTTGAAATATTTCTGTGAGCAATTAGATCGAGGTAGTAAGGTTTTACCTGATTCATTTCTTTTCCGTCCCATGAGCGTTCCAATCGACTTAAAGCCATACTGCTAATGGAACAACGGGTGCTATGTTTAAAAAGTAAGACTGGGGAATTCTCAGAAGAATTGATGGCCTCCTGTAGATCCTTTTCATTTTCTAATTTAAACCAATTCATGGCTGCCTTTTTTCCAAATAGATTCATGATAAACAAATGTAATGCTCTTTTCTGTATGGATTGAATGTTACGCCTGTAAAATTAGTGGTAGGGTAAATTAAAAACTACTTTATACAATTAGGATTTTTAGGATAAAAGGAATTTAAGATATAGGAGATAAGATAGTTGCCTCTTAGTTTTTTACTATACTCATAACTTTTTTCAAGGTGAGAAAGGCAAGATCCTTTGTTTCAGCTCATTCTTAATTATTCTTTTTCATTCTTCACTAATTTTAATCATACCAGATTTCACTTTCACGAGTATCGTATCTTGGTTTCTTTTCTTTTTTCCTTTTGGGCTGATCAGCATTTTTTCTAAACCAAGAGAACCAATGCAGTTTTCTTTTTCTAAATTTCTCCTTTTGTTGATTAGATTTCTTCTTTTTCCCCTCTAAATAAACGATACTTGGATGCTGGTCTTTTAATTTTCCTTTTCTTCCTTTTATCTGTCCCCCTTTATAATTCGCTAATTCCTTTGAACGCTTGGCCATGTATTTCTTCTGGGCTAAAGGGGTGCGCACATTGATGTAAATAGCCGGTGATTTTAAACCAGCATCATTGGTGGCTGGTTGAACCTTTTGATCTCCCTGATAATTGGCATAGTTTTTTGAGGATTTTTTGTATCTGTTTTTTCGCTTTCCAGCTTTTAGATCTCCTTGCCATTTAGCCTGTTTCCGGGATGTTTTTTTGTCTCCTTTAGTCCAAAGGCGAAGTTTATTTCTTTTTAAATCTCCCTGATAATCGGATTCAGGGCCTTTCTTACTTTTTGAACGGGCTTTTAGGTTACCTCTAAATTCAGATTCGGGGCCTTGTTTCCTTTTAGATCGGGTTTTTAGGTTACCTCTAAATTCAGATTCGGGACCTTGTTTATTTTTATTACGGGCCTTTGTGTTACCTTTAAATTGGGATTCAGGGCCTTTTGGAGCTTTTTTAGGGGCCTTAATATCTCCTCTATGATTAGACAATTTCCCTGCCTGGGCCTTTTGACGATTTTTGGTATAGCTTTTCCAATTTTTTCCCTTCTTTTTATTTTTAGGGGGCTTGTTAAAAGCGTTGTTTACTTCTTTTGAAGAGGATTTCTTTTTCGAGCGGAGCTTTTTAAATTTTCGTTTTTTGCTTTTTTTTATTTTATGCGTATTTAACTTTTTTTCTTGTTTACTGCTGGATTTATTTTGGGAATAAGCCTGGTTAGGTCTTAATCCAACCAGAAGTATGGAAAGTATAATAAGAGGAAGATAATTTATGGATGCAAAGCGCCTCATGCCCATAGATTTGAAAATATTAAAGATAACCACGATCTAGGAATTCGGAATGAAAGAAATACGAATCTGGGTAACCCAAGATCAAAAGATGAATTTCAAGCTTTAGTGAATCTCGTAGATCACCCGGACCTATTCCTGTCAAATCAATCGTAATATTATCTTTTATTCATTTGTGTTTTTAATGTTTGGAAATCAAATATATGATAATTAATTAAGGATATTTCCTTTTAAATTCCTTGATTGGGGTTTGATTTGATTTTTCGTATTTTATTATTTTTAGAGGAGAAGTGAAAACCTCTTACCCATTAACCAATTTAAGCAAGCTTTTTGTTCAAAAAGGAGTAGCATCTGGTCATCTTTTATGTGAAATTATAAAAGATGATATCGTTACAAATGGACCATTTGAATTTTGGAACGTTTACAAACGTATAGATGAATTTCGCTCTTCCTACTTCGTTAATACCTTTAATATTCAATTAATTCCTTGATTTTCGATTGGAATCGTTCCAGAGGTAAAAAGTTTTTTTCTAAAACCGGAGCAAAAGGTACTGCTGTATCAAGGCTTCCTTCCCGCATAATGGGGGCATCTAAATAATGAAAGCAATGTTCGCCTATCCATGCGGCAATTTCTCCTCCAATGCCTCCCGTAAGCGTGTCTTCATGTAGTATGAGGACTTTGGAAGTTTTTTGAACTGTTTGGCGAACTGCCTCCTTATCCCAAGGCAAAAGGGTGCTTAAATCTAAAATATCAGCTGATACCTCTGGATAGGCAGCCATTACTTCTTTGGCCCAGTGAACTCCCATTCCATATGTGATAATGGATAAATCATTCCCTTCGCTCACAAGTTTGGCTTTGCCTATTTCGATGGTGTAATATTCGTCCGGTATCTCTTCAGTGATAGAGCGATATAACTTTTTATGTTCAAAGAAAAGAACAGGATTTGGGTCTTCTATAGCAGCTGATAATAATCCTTTGGCATCCTTTGGGTTGGAAGGATAGACAATTTTTAAGCCAGGTGTATTGAAAAACCAGGCTTCATTGGATTGGGAATGGAAAGGTCCGGCGGCTACGCCCGCTCCGGTTGGCATCCTAATTACAACATCAGCATTTTGCCCCCAACGATAGTGAATTTTGGCCAGGTTGTTTACTACCTGATTAAAGCCAGAACTTACAAAATCGGCAAACTGCATTTCTACTACTGCCTTATACCCTTTAATTGCAAGTCCCAGGCCTGCACCGATAATGGCAGATTCGCAGATTGGGGTGTTTCTCACACGTTCCTTCCCAAATTTATTAACAAATCCCTCTGATATCTTAAAAACACCTCCATACTCAGCTATATCTTGCCCCATAAATATCAGTTTAGGGAATTTTTCCATGCTCAGGCTTAAGCCGTCTGAAACTGCATCTACAAGACGTTTTTCTGAAAGCTGGTTTCCGGAGGGTTTTATGGGAAGGGCATCAAAAGGAGCATACATATCTTGAATTTCTTTTTTTGTATCCGCCTCTATCGCTGGGGCTGAAAATGCTTTTTTTAACCCCTTTTCTATTTCCAATCCGATGTTTTCTTTTAAAGTCTGGATAGCCGATTGATCTATTACTTTAGTTCGTAACAGGTATTTCTCATAATTTTCTATAGGATCTTTTTTATACCAGGCTTCCAATAAGTCTTTTGGAACATATTTAATTCCGGAGGCTTCTTCATGCCCTCGCATTCTAAAGGTAACAGCCTCTATCAATACCGGTGCAGGTTTTTTTCTAATTTTTTGAGCAATTTTTTTGATCGTATCATATACCTCCAGCACATTATTTCCATTTACTTGAATGGCTTCCATTCCATAGGCGGGGCCTTTTGAAGTGAAATCTTTACATTTAAACTGTTCGGATGTTGGAGTTGATAGTCCATAGCCATTGTTTTCCACTAAAAAGATTACCGGAAGTTCCCATACCGCAGCTACATTGAGTGCTTCATGAAAGTCTCCTTCGCTGGCTCCACCTTCTCCTGAAAACACTAAGGTGGCTTTTTTCTCTTTTCCGATTTTATTCGCCAGAGCAATCCCATCGGCCAAAGCCAACTGTGGGCCTAAATGGGAAATCATTCCGACAATATGATGTTCCTTACTTCCAAAATGGAAAGAGCGATCTCGGCCTTTGGTAAATCCGTGTGGTTTGCCCTGAAATTGAGCAAATAAACGGTCAAAAGGCATATTTCTACTTGTAAATACACCTAAATTCCGATGCATGGGTAAGATATATTCATCTTTCTCCAAAGCCAGTGTGGCTCCTACAGAAATGGCTTCCTGCCCCATGCCGGAGAACCATTTGCTGATTTTCCCCTGTCTTAAAAGGATTAACATTTTTTCCTCAATCAAACGAGGCCAGAGCAAGGCTTCATAAAGTTTAATTAGTGTATTATTCGAATATCTTTTTTTGTCAAACTTCATAAGAAATAAAAAGTAAAAGGCATTAACAGCAAAAAGGAAAAATTACACTTTATTTTGATAATTTTGTAGGGAATTAGCGGAAAATATGATTGAATTTAAAGAATTTACCCTTGAAAATGGCCTGGAGGTATTTGTCCGCGAAGACGACTCCACTCCTATGGCAGTGATGAATATTTTGTATAAAGTGGGCTCGAGGGATGAGGAGGAACATAAAACTGGCTTTGCTCACCTATTTGAGCACTTAATGTTTGGTGGTTCTAAGCATATTCCTTCTTACGATGAACCCTTACAAAAGGTGGGTGGAGAAAATAATGCATTCACTAGTCCTGATATCACCAATTATTACATTACTCTTCCTGCTGTAAATCTGGAAACGGCTTTTTGGTTGGAATCTGATCGTATGTTGAGCCTCTCTTTTGATCCGGATGTGTTGGAAGTTCAAAGAAAAGTGGTGATTGAGGAATTTAAACAACGCTTTCTGAATCAACCCTACGGAGATATTTGGTTAAAACTACGTCCTCTAGCTTATAAAAAACACCCATATCGTTGGCCAACCATTGGGAAGGAGGTGAAACACATTGAAAAGGCCACCATGGAAGATGTAAAAGACTTTTTCTATCGCTATTATGTGCCAAATAATGCCATTATGGTGATAGCAGGGGATGTTAAATTTGAGGAAGTAAAACGCTTGAGCGAAAAATGGTTTGGGCCAATCCCAGCTGGAAAGGCTCAAAAGCGGATGCTGCCAAAGGAACCTGCTCAAACAGAAGCTAGAAAATTGGAAGTGGAGGCGGATGTCCCGGCTGATGCGATTTATAAAGTGTTTCACATGCCGGGAAGACTTTCTAAAGATTATTATACAGCGGATTTATTAAGTGACGTTTTAGGAAGAGGGAACTCCTCTCGATTATATGAGCGCCTGGTGAAAGGGAAAAAATGGTTGAATGAAGTTAATGCTTATGTTACTGGATCAGTTGACCCTGGCTTGTTAACTATTAGTGGAACGCTCAATCCCGGAGTAAAATTGGAAGAAGTAGACCGGGAAATCTCATCTATTGTTAGTGACCTGCTGAAAAATGAGGTTCCTGCCCTGGAGCTAGAAAAAATAAAAAATAAGGCAGAATCTTCTATCATCTTTGGAAATATAGAATTGTTGAATCAGGCCATGAATATTGCGTTTGGTGCTTTTATGGGAAATCCCAATCTTATTAATGAAGAAAATCAAATGATTCAGGAAGTTACCGCAAGCAAAATGAAGAAAATGGCAAAAGAAATGTTAGTTCCTGAAAACAGTTCTACCATATATTATCGGGCGAAAAAGAAATAAAGATTTAATTTTTTTATAAGGTTTTAGGAATAATTTTTTGAAAAATAAGCTATGAACTTTTCAGAATCAGGGATCGGAATACGGATAGGAAACGGTTATGATGTACATCAATTGGAGGAAGGGGCTGATTTCTGGCTTGGAGGAATTAAGGTTCCTCATACACATGGGGCAGTGGGGCATTCTGATGCAGATGTATTGATTCACGTTATTTGTGATGCTTTGTTAGGAGCAGCTAACATGCGGGATATAGGTTTCCATTTTTCTGATAAAGATCCCAAGTACAAAGGGATTGACAGTAAGGTCTTGTTGAAAGAGGTAGTGCAATTGTTACGAAAAGCTAATTTTGAAATTGGCAACATTGATACTACCATTTGTCTTCAGGCCCCTAAAGTAGGGAAGTATATTCCTGAAATGAAAGCCTGTCTTGCAGAGGTGTTAGCTATAAGAGAAGTTGATATCTCTATCAAAGCCACCACTACTGAACATCTAGGTTTTGTGGGACGAAAAGAGGGTGTTGCTGCTTATGCCACTGCTTTAATTTATACTGTAGACAATAATCCGACCCATTTTTCTTCAGATTTCATCGGCTAAAATTTATTTAAGAAACAGATGGAAAAGCGGGAAATAAAAATAATTATAACTGAAGATGGATCCAATTCACTCTATGTGCCAGAATTAAATGAAACTTATCATTCTTTTCATGGTGCCATTAATGAATCGGAACATGTATTTATCCAAAAAGGGCTGAATTTTTGGTGTGAAAAACATTCATCTCAGGAAATTTCCATATTAGAAATCGGATTTGGAACAGGCCTAAATGCCTTGTTAAGTCTTCGACAGGTACTAAAGACAGGGCTACAAATTAATTACACAACTTTAGAGCCTTACCCCCTTGATGGGGTAATTGTTTCAAAATTGAATTACGGTGATCTGATGAAAGATAATCAATTGGCGGATTTCTTTGGACAATTGCATAAGGCTCCTTGGAATGAGGTTTTTCCAATATCGGATAGCTTTCGATTAAATAAACAAAATAAAAAATTAGAAGACTTTGAAGGGAAAGCCAGAGCTTTTGATTTAATATATTTCGATGCTTTTGCTCCAAACAAACAAGCGGAATTATGGACTTTAGAATCTCTGCAGAAAGCTGTGGAAATGCTTAAAGAGGAAGGGGTGTTGGTTACTTATTGTGCTAAAGGTCAGTTTAAAAGGGATTTGAAGACAGCGGGAATGGAGGTTGAAACTTTGGACGGCCCTCCTGGAAAAAAAGAGATGGTTAGAGGCATAAAAGCAAAAAATCAGGACTAAATGATCCTGATTTTTTTACTTCTAGTTTATATAATATTATTAGAGATAAACGGGCAACTATAAGGGCTGCTTGTCTACTATTTTTGGGCCATTGCCAATTTTTGCTTTAACTCTTCGGCACGGTTCATTTCCGTTTGCATGTCTCGTCTTAGCCTAGTTTCCTTTTCAAAGGCACGTTGTTTATAATCCTTAAATTCGTTTTCCAAGGAATTATATTCCTCCACTTTCTTTTTGCTGATAATATTACTTTCCTTGAACTTAAAGATTGCCCCAACTAATAATACAATTAGGATAATAATGATAATCCAATTAAATAACACATAACTTCCTTTGCCGAAATCTATTCCAAGTACATTAATGTGTTCAATGGCATATTGGCTTTCAGCCACTTCTTGCTCTCGTTTTTTAAGGTCTTGATCTAATTGGTTTATTTCCAATTGCTGAGCATTGATGTTTTCCTTCGCCTTAACCAATTCTATTTCTGTGGCTTGAATGGAATCCTGCACATTGGACCAAAAGGAATTTAGCCAACTCATTTTTACCACCTTATATTCCTGATATGAGTTTGATTTACTTTTTAAGTCCTCAAATTGTTGTAAAAGAGTCATTTCTGATGGACTAACCGTTGGGGTAGCTGTCTCTTGAGCCGTCTGTGCTTTGCTTAGGGAAACTCCCATTAGCACCATAACTAGTATCAAATGAAGCTTTTTGCGTTTCATAAAAATTTTTGGTCTTTTTAAATTATGCAAATGATAAAATTTTAAGCAAAAAAATGCTGATTATGTTTGTCCTTAAAAATTTTGTTGCGAAGATAATGTTTAACCTTCAAAAAATCAGGAGATTAAGGTGTTTTTTGCTAAATATTCAATCCTTTATGATCCTCAAAGAGTATGCCATATTATAACTTTTTGCTATAGTTTTACGTTTAAAAGTGGATCTTTTTAAAATGTAGATTCCGGTAATATCTTTTTTATTATAAGAAAAATGCTGATTACCTTAAGTGTAGTCTTGGATTAAGGTTTTCTAAGAAAATTTATTCTTTAATTAGGATAAAAAAAATGATGAGTACAATTTTTTTCAACTATCCTAATTAGGTTAATAAAAAATTGTATTGAATAGTGAATGATGAGGTGTAAGTGGGTAAACACTTTAGTACCTTTAAAAAATCATTTTGTTATTCATTTTATTTTCTCAGGATAAAGAGAAAGGTACCAGTTTTTAGTTTTAAGGCCACATCTTTTTTTTGACTTTGTTGTGTGAATTAAAGTGTCTTTATAACAATTTCTGCGCGTAATTTAAAAGGGATATAAAATCAAGGAGTACTGATCCTAAATAAGGAGTATGGAGAACGAATATTTATTGGGTAAGGAAAAAGTAAGTAAGGCTTTAATGAAGCTGTCATTGCCGGCCTCTATCGGGATTTTGGTCTTGACGCTTTATAATGTGATAGACACCATTTTTGTGGGGCAAATTGTTGGTCCTTTAGCCATTGGAGGGGTAGCCGTGGTGCTTCCAATTAGTATGCTGATATCTACCATTGGAATGGGGATTGGAATAGGTGGATCATCCCTTATTTCTCGGCAATTAGGTGCAAAACACTACGAAAAGGCTCGTTATACCTTCGGTACCTTGACCGTCTTTGTAATTTTGGTAGGGGTCTTGACTATTATATTAGGTTATATATTCGAAGGACCTATTCTTTCTGCCTTTGGAGCTACAGGGGATATTGAGTCTTATGCTAAAATTTATTTTCGGATTATTTTGGCAGGATCTCCCTTTTTGGGATTCGGGATGATGGCCAATAATGTGGCCCGCTCAGAAGGAAATTCTAAAATAGCTATGTACAGCATGATCTTTTCTGCTGTATTAAATACCATTCTGGATGCGGTTTTTATGATCGTTTTGGATATGGGCCTTGCAGGAGCTGCCTATGCTACGCTGATTTCCCAAATAGCCATTGCTTTATATTTTGTGTGGTTTTTCAATGGGAAAAAAAGTTTGTTGAGTTTAAGCCGAAAGTATTGGAATTTAAACGGAGCAGTAATTAAAGAAACTACGGCTTTAGGAAGCTCTAGCTTTGCCAGGCAGGGTGCCGCTTCTATTATCGCTGCCCTTATCAATCAAAGTTTAATTCGATATGGTGGAGAATTATATGTTGCTATTTATGGGATCATATTTAGGGTTTTAATGTTCACGTTTTTTCCAATGATTGGAATTGTTCAGGGATTTTTGCCACTGGCAGGATATAATTATGGTGCCAGGAATTTTAAACGCGTAAGGGAGGTATTTCGCTATGCTTCTATAGTAATCACAGCTGTTTCTATCTTTTGTTTTATTCTGGTGGAGGTTTTTTCTAAACAATTATTTGAGGTTTTCACTACCGACAGCCGTTTAATTGAGGATGGTAGTCCATTATTACAGATTATTGGTTATTCCTTGCCTCTGATCGGCTTTCAAATGGTAGGAGCCAGTTATTTTCAGGCAATAGGTAAATCCATACCCGCTTTATTGCTCACCTTGTCCAGGCAATTTATTTTTATGATTCCTCTTATATTCCTCCTCCCGACCTATTTTGGTTTAGAAGGGGTTTTTTACTCTTTTCCTCTGGCTGATGTGATTTCGTTTATTGTTACTTTTTTGACACTCATTCCCTTCTGGAAAATGTTAAATAAGGAGCCTACCATAACCTTGGTCTGATTAATGGTAGTTTTAATATAGTTAAAAAGATTCTGGCCATTTATCTCTATTATTTTCCCTATGCCTCCTGATTAGAAAAGTGAATTTGTTTCTGGTTTTTGGGCTTAATTTTTTGGGCTTCCTGATTAGATTTTGAAAATATAAGATAAACCTGTTTTTCTTTTATATTTAGGCTTTAAATCAAAGTATTATATCAGGACCGTTTTGCTTTATCCTGGTTTTAAACAAAAGAAGGAAACTCATGATAAAAAAAAGATTATTCATTATTCCATTCCTTTGTCTGTTTTGCCTACCGGCAATTGTTTTTTCTCAGACATCCGAAACCGAAAAGTTTTATCAATTAATTGAAAAGGAATGGGCTTTTCGTTTAAAGAGTGCTCCAGAATGGGCTGTTTCCTTAGGGCATACCGAATATAAAGGTCAAAAAAGTGAAGTTTCTATTGGAGAGGAAAAAAGACAGGCTAAGTATCTGGAAGGAATTTTAAATGAATTAAAAACCATTGATCGTACTAAGCTTAGTAAGAAAGACCGAATTAATTATGAGGTGTTTTACTTTTTAGTTGATAATCGAGTGCAAGAATCTTCTTTTGAACCTTTTTTGATTCCCATTTCTGCAGATGGAGGTTTCCATATAAATTTTGTCTATATGGCTGGAGGGCACCCCTTTGATAATGTGGAGCATTTTGAACAATACATAGGGAAACTCCAGGACATTAAAGAGAAAACCCAAAGTAATATTTCCTTAATGCGGACTGGAATACAAAAAGGGATTACTTTACCAGCGGCTATTTTGGTGGATTATGAAAAAAAGAGCGTTGACCCACACATAGTGGATGATCCAACCAAAAGTTATTTTTATAAACCATTTTTAGATATGCCTTCGTCCATTTCTGAAAGTAAAAAAAAGGAACTTAGACAAAAGGGGGTACAAGGCATTAGGGAAAGTGTGATTCCTGCATATCAGTCTTTTAGTTCCTTTTTAAAAAAGGAATACCGCCCCTCGGCTCGCAAAACCCTGGGAGCTTCAGCTTTGCCTAATGGAAAGGCTTATTACGAACAGCAAGTGAAGTTTTATACTACTCTTGATCTTCCTTCAGATGAAATTTTTGAAATTGGGCAAAAGGAAGTCAAAAGAATTCGAGCTGAAATGGAAGCCATAATAGAAGAGGTGGGTTTTAAAGGGAGTTTTACGCATTTCTTGGAATTTCTGCGCACAGATCCTCAGTTTTATTGTGACACTCCCGAATGTCTTCTAAAGGAAGCTACTTTTTTGGCCAAAACCATTGACAGCAAACTTCCTCAACTTTTTAATAAACTTCCCCGATTGCCCTATGGAGTAGAGGCGGTTCCGGATGAGATTGCACCTAATTACACGGCTGGTAGATATGTAGGCGGTTCATCAAAAGAAAATAGAGCGGGATTTTATTGGGTGAACACCTATAAGCTTGATAGCCGGCCTTTGTATATACTGCCTGCTCTTACTTTACATGAAGCAGTTCCGGGGCACCATCTTCAGAAAGCTCTAGCTGAAGAATTAGAAGACTTGCCTGAATTCCGAAAATATACCTATTTAAGCAGTTTTGGAGAGGGGTGGGCACTTTATAGCGAGAGTCTAGGAAAAGAGGTTGGTCTTTATCGAACCCCTTACGAGCATTTTGGAAGGCTTACTTATGAGATGTGGCGTGCTTGCCGTCTGGTGGTTGACGTTGGGCTACATGCTAAAAATTGGACAAGGGAAGAAGCTGTAAATTTTATGAAAGAAAATACTGCACTTTCCCTACATGAAATTGGAACAGAAGTAGATCGCTACATTGCCTGGCCCGCCCAAGCCTTATCCTACAAAATGGGAGAATTGAAAATAAAAGAACTTCGTCAAAAGGCGGAATCCGAATTGAAGGAAGATTTTGATATCAGGGAATTTCATGATGTGGTGCTTGCCAATGGAGCTATTCCTCTTTTTGTTTTGGAAGAGGTGATCAATGACTGGTTGGCTTCTAAAGGGGTGTAAACAAAAAATGACTGAGGGTAATCTTGTCCTTCAGTCATTTCTTATTCTGGAGTTTGGGATGCATTACTTTTATAACCTGTATTATAATTTAAGTATTTTTGGAATGAGGGGAAAAGGTCCTCTTTTATGCAATATTTTCTAGTACAGGTCTTTTTTTCTTCTCTTCTTTTATCCATTCCGCTTTGTAAATAAAGGCAGGGGGTATATTGAATAGACAAAATTCAAGGGTGCAATTATGGAAGTTATTTTTGATGTCTTTATAGTCACTCAGGGAGTATTGATATTGTAAGAATGTTCCAAAGCTTTTTAATTTTTGCTGAATGCTTCTATACAATTCATCTTTAAAGGGCTTTTTAAAATTAGCAAGGGGAAGACTTGAAATAACCACATCAAAATAATTATCTTCAAGCATGTTGATTTTTGTTGCAGATTCTCCCTTTAAAATTAGCCGGTCATCATTAATATGCTCCAGCGCTTTTATAAAGTTTTTGTTATTTTCGTAAAGCCATAATTCCGATTTTCCAGACATTCTGTCCAGAATTTCTTTGGTGATCACTCCATTTCCTGCTCCTAATTCAAGTATCTTGACGTCTCTTTCAAATTCGATTCCCTTTAGGATCTTTTTAACCAGGAAGCTACTGCTAGAAACTATACTCCCCACTTGCTTTATGTTTTTGACAGCTTCTATGGTAAGACTCGATTTCATTTTGGACTCTCCCTTGAATTTTTTAGG
>NZ_SMMB01001038.1 GCF_009711365.1 Xanthovirga aplysinae
TATATTAAAACTTTTACCATTTATATTAAATACCTGCCTTTTATATTAAAAGGATATTTCCCTAGTTTTAGAACTGTAAAACCTAAAAACTTTATTTATTTTTGGATTGGTCATCAATAGTCCTTTCAGATTCTGTTTTGGGTTTGCCTTTGTCATAGATGAATTAATCCAAATACTATATTCAAAGACATCTTTTGATCTATAATTATCTAATCATCAATGTCTTTTACCTCATTATAAAACTGGAAATATTTCATAAGGTGCAGGTATTATTGAGGACCAGTAAGATTTGATTTTAAATATATATTTTCAAATTTTAGACGAAGCCATAAACGTTCAATAAAAGTATTATTTATTGCTCTTCCCTAACCACCCGTTCTTAATTTTGTATTTTATTCCAGCAAGTAAGAGGTGAAGATCTCACTGGTAAACCGCCTTTGCTAGTCTGCAAATAAATTCAATTCCTGGTACTCCTTGGTTTTCTTCAGATTCCTTTGGGCCCCTGACACCATTCAGTCTACATGGTGTGTGATATGGAACTCCGCAGTATATACCTGCTTTTTAGGTTAATTACTTCCACGCGGTAGATAACCCTTTTTGTACCGGAATATAAAGTATGTCAGTTGCTCAAACTTGAATTACACGATTGATCCTTAAGCTCTCTTAAGCAAATAAGGCTACTGTATGTAAAAATCCCTTTAGAGGAATGTGGATCAGGTACAAGAGCTTTTATATCCATTAATTGACCCAAATACAAGATCCTTTTTTCATTTACCAGGTAATTATTTTTCTAAGTCACTTAATCATATTTGGCATGCCCATAAAAGGACGCTTGGTATATTGGCTTTCATTTAATTTTCTTGGTTCAAGGAGCTTTTTCCTTTGGGCTCATAATAATAGTTCGACTTACGGATAGCTAGCAAACTGCATTACTTGGTTATTCTTAGCCTAGGATTTGCCTTATTGATCATTTCTCTGCCCTCTACAATGCTTTTGTTTAAGATAAGGGTTTCTTTAAAAAATTATTCTCAACTTGAAGCTGTCTTCTTTTGGGGAAACTATAGAGTTATAATGATTTGGAGATTATTTAGCCATTTATATTAATAAAGGACGAAAAATAAGTGAATATTTTTGGTTTCTAGGTCAATAATTCTTGAATTAACCCTAGTTCACTATTAAAGTTGCCATTTGTATTAAAAAGAAAATTCGTTTAGTTCCTTTTAGGTTGGTTCTTGCCATTTATATTAAAAACTTTGAATTATTACCTGCCTACTTGCCATTTATATTAAAAAACTTGCCTCCTTTTATGGTAACTCTTGATAACGCTTATATTTTCTTGCCTTTTATATTAAGAGGTTGCTTGTGGGCCTTTAATATATTTGGCAAGTTTTGCAAGATTGTGATGGAATTCCATGGAATCTTTTTATATTGTTGCCAAATATATTAAAAGAAAAGAACTGTTTTTAATAAAAATGGCAAGTAAAATTTTTTAGAATGACCCTTTTGCCCTCGATTGATTTTAAACTAGTGAAATCGAATAAACTGGTAGAATCCAGGAGTGATTTCACCCTGACGCAGCAAAGAGCCATATTGCTTGCTATGGTCCAGATTAAGCCTGATTCCCAAGAACTAGGAGAATATAAAATTCATATAGCTGATGTTCTCGGATTACCTAAGGAAAAGAAACTTAAAGGAGCCCAATACAGACAAGTGAGGGAATCTTTGGAACAATTAACTAAAACCTCTATTGATATACTGGATAGTGATGAGCAGTGGGATTCTCGTAATTTTATTTCAAGGGTAAGAAAGGTTGAAGGGAATGATTTTATTTATATCAAGTTCTCTGCTGAGGTAAAGGAATTTTTGATTGGTCTTACTGAGAAGTTTACCAAATATTCCTTGAGGAATGTATCTCAGTTGAAAAAAGTATATTCAATTAGGTTATATGAGCTTTGTAAGCAATATGAGAGTTTGGGGGAGCGAAAGATTGAATACATGCGATTCCGAGACATGTTGTATATTAAAGAGAAGAAAAGTTTAAGCAACCCGAGTAGAATTCGAGAGCGTGTTATTATCCCTGCTATTGCTGAAATAAATGAAAGTGAGTTAACAGATATTCAACTTTCTTTTGAGGAGATTACAAAGGGAAGATCTGTAACCCATTATCATTTTAAGATTAAAAGGAAAAATGCTTCAAATACCGTTTCCCTTAATCAAGGGAACGGAGAAGATCATGGTACTTCTAAACCTCACTCTCCTTCCCCATCTGGTTTCCCTGATCCGAAATTTTATGAAAAGCTTTTGAAGAAATATGACCAAGGAATTCTTGATTTTTCTATTGAGAAGATTCGAAACCTTGATCATGTTGTAAGGAAAGAAGGATATCTATTGAAGGCATTGAAGGATGGTTTCTATCAGGAGGAATTTGACAAGCTGGAAGAAGGAAAAAGAAAGATGAAGGAGGTCAAATTGAAAAAGAATAGGAAGCAACAGGAAGATGAAAAGAGGGATCTGATTCGAATGGAATATGATGGTTTTAGAAAATCTCTTTTGAAACGTTTCATTGAGGAAGCTGATGAGTCTGATTTAGCACTTTTTTGTTTTGAAATTGAAGATAGCGAGAGCTCACTAGAACGAAAATATTTTTCTGAGTTTGAGTCCGGTAAGCCATCCGACTTGGCCATTAGTTATTATTCTCAATGGCTTGTGCAAAAGTATGGTAATGAGAAAGATCAAGCGATGTTGGATATTACGAATTATGCCAAAATTCACCACCAATTTGATTTTTAGGAGGGATTTTATTTATTTTCTATATTCTGTATAAGTATTCTGTATTTGTACACTGATTATGTATACAGTGTATGTATAATAATACGTATTTTGTTTACGTGCTTGTGTACAGTATTTGTATTAAGTTTAATATAAAGGTTTGTATAATGTATAGGTATTAATATATGTATATCTTATACTTGTAAGATAGAAGTATTATATAGATGTATACAGTATCTATTAACTTATTTTTGTTATGACCAAAATAATAACCATTGCAAACAAAAAAGGAGGGGTGGGAAAAACTACGACTACCTTTCATTTGGCTTGTACATTGGCCATGAAAGGATTGAAGACCTGTATGATTGATACAGATTATAATCAGGCAAATTTGAGTCAATGCTTTTTCAATGATGAGGAATTGCCCAAAGATCATTTGGGAGAAGTGATCCTCGAAAGAATCGAAATAGAGGATGCTGTCTATCAGGTAAGAGAAAACTTGTGGTTAGTGCCTATTAATGATTCGAATGGGGAGGAAGTGGAGACTCGTTGGAATTCGGTAAGGATGCGGGAATTCTTGCTTAAGAAGAAGATAGATCGGATAAAGAAAAATTTCGATGTGATCCTGATTGATACACCTCCAACAAATACGCTAGTACAGGATAATGCTTTGATGGCAGCTAATGGTTTCATTATCGTTGTAAAGCCTTCCTATTTCTCCAATCGTGGCCTTGATAAGATGTTGAGAAGTGCTGAGCAAAGTTTGGAGGAAAATCCAGATCTTGAATTTTTAGGAATTCTGTTCAATGAGTATAATCAGCGCCAAAAGGGGAATTACAAGAGAAAACAATTGGATATTATCCGGAACAGTGGTAATCCTGTATTTGATACGATATTAAGGGTGGATGTTCGTCTTGATCAAGGAGCTGCAGAAAAGAAAAGTATCCATGATTACCCAGTAGGGGAGGGGGAAAATGGGAAAGCAGATTTTTTGTCCATATATGATGAAATAAAGGAGAAAATAGGATGAGCGAGAACATCACACCAAGAAAATGGGGAAAACCTAATAAGGCTACCAATCTGAAAATTGAAGATACAGCAGATTTACCAGAGATAGAAAATGCTACACCAAGGCAAGAATTGAAAGAAGATATTGAAAATGAAGCGGTTGATGAACTGGCTGCTCTGCGGAAAAAAAAGCAAATCGAATATGCTCCTTTTCGGATGAAAAAACATGTACTGCAGGCCTTCGATAAGATTAGAAAAAAGGAAGAAATTCGTTTCCCTGGTACCCTCATACACTATGAACTGGAAAAAATTGCAAAGACCTATTATGAAAAACATGGCTTGAAGCCTGAAAAGTGGATGGAGGAGTAAACAGGTTGAAAACTCCCAAAACTACTAAAGTTAGGGGGAGTTTTTCCCAACGCAAAGGATAATGCCTAATCTCATGGACCCTGGCTTTTACTCTTTGCAGTAAGTTTTTGATCTGTATATATTTATCTTCCACCAGCTTTGCATATAAATAAAGCTGTTGTTATTTTATTCTCTTTGGCTATTGCTCACAGTCAGAGTAAACCTGAGAGTTATTCATTGGGTTTACTTTTTTTCATTACTTTCCATGATTGAAATACCTAGAGATTAATAATGGGCAAAGTTTGGGTTATGTACAGGACAGATAGGAGGTAGTAAGAAACGGTCGATAAAAACACTCTATTTACCCCAAATTTCTTTGTAGTCCATTTCAATTTTCATTAATTCCTCAGTTGTCAATTCGCTAAACTCCTTCTGCCTTTTTGCTTTGGACAGTGTGCCACTATTTTGGATCAGTAATTTAATCAATAAATCAACTTTATTGTCAGGCAAAGTCACCTGTTCATTGATCAAATAACTCATACGATCATATTTCTTCAGATAATCTAACTCTTCCGGAATAATTCTGATGATCGTATCTTCCACACATTCATATAAAAACTCTGCCTGTGGGGTAAGGTCATAATAGCGGTATAAATCAATGGTTTCATTGTGGATTTTAAGATTATGATCAGGGGTTTCTTTCCATTTTATCAGGTCCAACCTTGGATGGGAATGTGATTCCAGAATATTCTGATATTCACCAATACGCTCTAAGATAGCTGTCGAAACAGGAAATATCATTTCCCTTTTGGCATAACCTGATTTTGCCAGTATATGATGAATAATATAACGATGTATCCTTCCATTTCCATCTGACAGTGGGTGAATAAACACAAAGCCAAATGCAATGGTTGCAGCCGCTAAAACAGGATCGTAATTTGCCTTTTCCAACAATCGATTGGTTTCCATTAATCCAGCCATTAATATAGGAAGATCCTGAACTTTAGCAGAAATGTGATCAGGAATGGGAGATAAGGTTTCTCTGTCATGTTCTCCAATAAACCCTTCATTTTTCCGGATCCCCATGTTTTTTAGTTTTTTGGAGCCGATAACCAAATGTTGTAAGCGCTCTATCTCCAGAATACTTAATTCCTTTTTGCCGGCTTGTCCAATAGCTTTTCCCCAGTTTCTCGCTCTAAGGCTTGGTGGATATTCTCCCTCTATGGCAAAGGAAGCCCTAGAATCCTTTAGGAGTAGGAAAGCAGCTGTTCTACGAACCAATTCTTTATCCTGCTTGCTTAATCCCTTTTCTATAGTGGATGAAAGGCCTTTTGCCCTGAATTGTTCAAGTTTCTCAGTCCTTTTTATCAACGGACAAAATTCAGGAACCCCAGGAAGATTGTTTTTAATTCTATGTCGAGTTGAATTGATGGTAAGGCCCGGATATTGCAGTTTGGAATTTAATAACTCTACATAGGAGCCTGTTTTTAGGTCTGCAATTTGAAGTCTCTGTCCCATCAACCATTCATATAAAAACCAAAGCCTTCTAGCATACTGGCCGGTGGGCTCTTTTTTCATCAACTCTATAATTTGCCTTTCCCCACTATACTTAAAAAAGGTTTTTAGTAAGAACAAATCAATACCTTCATATTTAAGTGCAAAAACAAGATGGCTGCCTATATTATCTTTTGGTTTATGCCTCTTGGTAAATACCTGCCAGTATTTGGTGTTGTAACGTTGATGTTTTTCCGTTACGATTGCTAATTGATCAGGTAAAGGTAGGCTTTGAAGATATTCTTTTTCTAACAGATTAATTAAGAAAGAATACCCCACCAAGGTTCCTTCTTCAGGGGTCTCCCTGTCATGAAAACTGTTTACTTTTTGTGAAAAATATTGATTCATATGACTTAAGCATGAATATTTATAACAAATATAGCATGAAAATTACTTACTTCATATGAAAAACAATTAATATTAATGAATTATTATGAAAAATAGTTACAATTTAAAAGATTAGAAAATAACCATCAACTACCAAAAAGCTTGAGGCTAAAAGGAAAAAAACAATTAACTTAATTTGATCATTTGATTACCAAGTATGATTTTTTTTGTTAAATGATGATTCCTTAATTCTCAGATACCCCCTGTTTAGCCCCTTTTTTATAGGCTTTAACTTCAACTCCCCGATACCGCAAATAAGAATAAAATGTGGCTTTGGCTATCTTCAATTGTTCGCAAATTTCGTTCACGCTTAGATCTTCCCTATATAAGGCTTCTGCTACAATAGCTTTTTGTTTTGCCTTCTGACTCAACCCTCTGGGCCTCCCGCCTTTTCTTCCTCTTTTACGAGCAGCTTCTAAACCTGCCCGTGTCCGCTCCCTTATCACTTCCCTTTCAAATTCTGCCAAAGAGGCGAAGATATTAAATACTAACCTTCCTTGCGCAGAAGTGGTATCTATTGGATCATTCAGACTTTTTAAACCAATCCCTCGTTCATTGAAGTCAGTTACAAGTTCCACAAGGTGTTTAAGATTACGTCCCAACCGGTCCAGTTTCCAAACCAACACAACGTCTCCTTCCCTCAAGTTTTCCAAAAGTTCATCGAGTCCGGGCCTGTATTTCTTTGCACCACTAACGGTATCTTTAAATATTCTTTTACATCCAGCAGAATTAAGGGCATCTAATTGAAAATCCAAATTTTGATCAGTTGTACTTATCCGAGCGTATCC
>NZ_SMMB01000925.1 GCF_009711365.1 Xanthovirga aplysinae
CCCAAATAATGAAGCAGCTTCTTTTCAAAGACTTTCCTAAAAAATCTATAGTTTTCCTTAGAAATTATTAATTTATTTAAAGCTTACGTTTAGTTTCTCTTTCTTCATAAACCTCCACGTTATCTCCAATCTTGATATCATTGAAGTTAACAATACTCAATCCACACTCGTAGCCTTGTTTTACTTCCCCTACATCTTCTTTAAATCGCTTCAGTTGGTTAATTTCTCCATTATAGATTACAATACCGTCTCGGATCAGCCTTACCTTACTGTGGCGCTTCACATAACCGTCGGTCACATAACATCCGGCAACGGTACCCACTTTTGAAATTTTGAAGACATCACGAACTTCTACATTACCCACTATCACTTCTTCCACTTCAGGCGCCAACATACCTTCCATGGCATCCTTCAATTCTTCAATAGCCTGGTAGATGATAGAGTACATACGGATCTCAATTTCCTCATTCTCTGCAATACGTCTGGCTCCGGCAGATGGTCTTACCTGGAATCCAAGAATAATCGCATCTGAGGCAGAAGCCAATAGTACATCAGATTCGGTGATCTGTCCAACGGCCTTATGGATGATATTAATTTGAACCTCATCAGTCGAAAGTTTCAATAGGGAATCTGATAAAGCTTCTACAGAACCATCCACGTCCCCTTTGATAATGATATTAAGCTCCTGGAATGAACCAATGGCCAAACGACGACCGATCTCATCTAAGGTAATATGCTTACGTGTTCTCACACTTTGCTCCCTCAGCAACTGCTCACGTTTAGTCGCCATTTCGCGGGCTTCTCGGTCGCTTTCCATCACATTGAATTTATCTCCTGCCTGAGGAGCCCCATTTAACCCTAACATTTGGACAGGTGTAGCGGGACCTGCTTTCTCTAGCCGTCTTCCAAGGTGGTTATATAAAGCTTTTACTTTACCAAAATGAGCCCCTGCCAGTACCGTATCACCCACTTTTAAGGTTCCTGATTCTACTAATAGTGTAGAAACATAACCACGCCCTTTATCTAGGCTGGCTTCAATCACGGCCCCTACAGCTTTTTTATTAGGGTTAGCCTTCAGTTCTAATAACTCGGACTCCAGCAATACTTTCTCCAACAACTCTTCAATTCCCTGACCGCTTTTAGCCGAAATCTCTTGGCATTGATATTTACCACCCCAATCCTCTACCAAAATATTTTCTTTGGCTAAAGATTCCCGAATTTTTTCCGGATTGGCATTTGGCTTATCTATCTTGTTAATTGCAATTACAATAGGTACATCAGCTACTTGTGCATGGTTAATGGCCTCACGGGTTTGAGGCATCACATCATCATCAGCCGCCACTACAATAATGGCCACGTCTGTCACCTTAGCACCACGAGCCCTCATCGCCGTAAAGGCTTCGTGACCAGGAGTATCCAAGAAAGCAATTCGTTTTCCTGTGCTGGTAGTAACATCATAAGCTCCAATGTGCTGAGTAATTCCCCCAGCCTCACCTGAGGCAACACTTGCACTTCGGATAAAATCAAGAAGGGAAGTCTTACCGTGGTCCACATGCCCCATAATGGTTACAATTGGTGCCCTTTCTACTAAATCTTCTTCCTTATCCACCACTTCTTCAACGACCAGATCCTCATCTGTGGAAGAAAAATCCACATCAAAGCCAAACTCATCTGCAATTAATGTAATGGCTTCAGCATCCAACCTCTGATTAATGGAAATGAACATTCCCAATCCCATACAAGTGGAAATTACATCATTGACACTCACTTCCATCAAATTAGCCAAATCGTTGGCCGAAATAAATTCAGTAACACGAAGTGTTTTAGCTTCTTCTTGTGCTTTTAGTATCTGCTCCTCCCGTGCATCCGCTATGGCAGAACGTTTTTCCTTACGATATTTTGAACGGCTGGCTTTGGAAGCTCCCTTTCCACCTCCTCCACTGAGGCGTGCAAGGGTTGCCTTAATTTGATCCTGGATTTCCTTATCGGTAAGCTCCGCTTTAGGTTTTTCAGCTGGCTTTCCACCTCTTTTGGATTTATCCTTAAATCTCTCTTTCTTTTGAAATGGTTTTGCTGTACCTCTGCCCCCAGCTCCTGTTTTTGGAGCTGCTGCTTGTCCAGATTCTTTTTTAGCAGCTTCTCCAGTCGCTGCAGGTTGTTGTCCAGGCTTAGTTATTCTTTTACGTGGACGTCTGGATTTCTTTTTCTCTTTTTTATCGTCAGATGAAGCAACCGGCTTAGCCTTTTTCTTTGACTTGGCAGCAGGCAATTCAATTTTACCAAGAACAGTAAGTCCTTTCAGCTGATCCGCCTTGGCTTCAATTACTTTTGAAGGTTGTTCTTCAACTTTTTCCTCCACTGCTTTTTCAGCAGGTTTTACCTCCTGAGGTTTACTCTTTTCAGACTTAATTTCCTCTTTTGGGGCCTTTTCCACTTTCTTGCTCACCGCTTCTTCTCCTATGGCTTTTTTCTTAGGTTTCTTCTCCTCAGTTTGAGGTTTATCAGGCGTATCTTCTTTCTTTGCTTTTACTGCAGGAGTTGTTTTTTCTTCGGCAGGTACTTCTTTTTCTTTTGCTTCTTCAACCTTAGGCTTGGTGGAAGAAGGAGTTTCAGCTTTTTCCTGTGTTTTTTCTTCAGAAGCAGCTTCTATCGGCTTTTTCTTTTCCGTTTCAGCAGTTTCAACCTTTTTAGAAGAAGCCTTTTCTTTTTCAGGAGTAGGGGTTACTTCTTTCGCTTTGATAGTTTCTTCCTTAACAGAACTGATCACTTCTTTTTTAGGAAACGGCGCTTGAGAGGTTTTTGTCTTTTCTTCCTTCTTCTCAGTTTCCTTTTTAGGGCTAGAAGCTTTACCTTTTTTTCCTTCCAGGTCAATTTTTCCTAGAACTTTAATCCCTTGAAGCTTTGGTCCGGAGCTACTTACTTTTTCTTCCTCTTCTTTCTTGTCCTGATCAGCAGCAGGTTTAGGAGTTTCTTTTTTAGGGGTCTCAGCAGGCTCTTCTGTTGCCGGTGCACTTTTTGTCGATACACTTTTGATTAGCACCTTGTCTTCTTCCTCATATTCTTCCTCCTTCGGTTTACCCTCTGCTCCAGCACTTTCAATAACAATGTTTTCGGCCCTTTTTGTCCCAATTGTTAATTCAGATGCCTCCTTTTTTTCCTGTGCAGATGTAGCAAACTCCCTGGAGAGCATATTGAACTGTTCAACATTGATCTTGGCATTTGGATTATTTTCAATGTCATACCCCTTAGTGGCAAGAAAATCAATGATTGTAGTTTTACCTACATTCAATTCTCTTGCTACTTTACTAAGCCTCATCATTTTTTCTGCTGCCATACTATTTTATTACGCCTAATTTTCTTTTTCCTGGTTAAAAAAAGTTACTCCTACTCAAATTCTTGTTTGAGGATACTTACTACCTCTTCAACGGTTTCCTCTTCCAAATCAGTTCTTCGCAATAAATCCTCAACAGACAGGGCCAGAATGCTTCGTGCAGTATCAAGACCTACACGTTTCAATTCATCGATCACCCACTGTTCAATTTCATCAGAAAACTCCTGAAGAGCTACATCATCCTCTTCATATTCTCCTTGTTCTCTGAATACATCTATTTCATATCCTACCAAACGACTAGCGAGCTTAATGTTCTGCCCACCTTTACCTATTGCCAAAGATACCTGATCAGGTTTCATAAAAACGGATACTCTTCCATCTTCTTCATTGACCTTCATACTGCTAATCTTAGCTGGGCTCAAAGCCCTGCTAATGTACAATTCCAGGTTATCAGTAAAATTAATTACATCAATATTCTCATTTTGCAATTCACGTACAATGCTGTGAATTCTAGACCCTTTCATCCCCACACAAGCGCCCACAGGATCAATACGATCGTCATAAGATTCAACTGCCACTTTAGCACGCTCACCAGGCTCACGAACAATCTTTTTAACGGTGATCAAACCGTCATATATTTCAGGCACCTCATTTTCAAACAATCGCTCCAAAAATTCAGGTGATGTTCTAGACAAAATAATTTTCGGATTTCCATTAATCATCTCCACCCGATCAATAATCGCCCGAACACTTTCCCCTTTTCTAAAACGATCCTTTGATATCTGTTCTGACTTAGGAAGGGTCAATTCGTTATTTTCATGGTCTATTAACAAAATCTCACGTCCCAAAATTTGATAAACCTCAGCATTTACCAATTCCCCTACCTGTTCTTTATATTTTTGGAATAAGATGTCTTTCTCCAGGTCCTTTACTTTCTGTATCAAGGTCTGTCGGGCTGTCAAAACTGCACGTCGTCCAAAATCTATTAACTTAATCTCTTCAGCAACCTCTTCACCAATTTCGAAGTCCGGTTCGATTTTCCGGGCTTCTGACAAACTAATTTTGTCATGATCCCAAATATCTTCCGAGTTATCGTCAACAATTTCACGGAATCTCCAAATCTCAAGATCTCCTTTATCAGTATTGATGATAATATCAAAATTATCATCCGTACCAAACTTTTTACGGATCATTGTTCTGAATACATCCTCCAATATGCGGATCATTGTAGGACGGTCAATGTTCTTAAACTTGGCAAATTCGGCAAATGATTCGATTAATACTCCGCTATCCATTTTAATTATTTAAATGAGATTAATACAAATGTTTTTTTTATATCGTTAAAAGGTATTTCTACCTCCTGATAAGAAATCGCTTTTTTCCCTTTTTCTTTAACTGCCTCCTTTAAGACAATGCTCTCCTCTTTTGTCTGAAGCAACTCCCCCTTTTTCTCTGTATCATTATTAAGCAAAACCTTCAGGTCTCTGCCCTCATTTTTAACATATTGCCTTTTTAGCAATAATGGATGATCAAGCCCGGGAGATGAAACTTCAAGAGTGAAAGCACCAGAGATCAGGTCTTCTTCCTCCAACATGGCAGAAACCGATCGGCTCAGTTTACTGCATTGGTCAATGGTAACACCCTCATCACCATCTAAAAGAATTAGTATTTTGAATTTTGGACTTTTGGGCGAACAAATTACCTCCACTAAAAAAAGGTTAGTCCCTTCCACCTCTTTTGCCACAAAATTTTCTATTTGCTCTTTTAGCGTACTCACTCTTTTTAATTACTTCAAATAATGAAAAGAGGGGACTTAAGCGTCCCCTCCGTTCGGATTTCTAATTTTACAACGCAAATTTAAGGCAATTATGTATGTAAAACAAATTATTGTTAGATTACCAAGAAAGATTTAAGAGAATAGAGAATTTCGAATTAGGAATTAAAATTCTGGAGAATTTATTTCAACCTACATATTCAAGTAATATTAAACCTTACCCACCAGAAATAGAGATAGAAAAGGTTGGAACATCCCCTCAAAAGGAACTAAGAAAAAGGAATCAATTTAAGGAAATACACTGGCGAAATGATTTAACTCAATTTATAAGTCTTTGGCAAACCTAAGATCTCAAATTCTTACCCATCATTTTAATCCTACCTACTCTTAATTAAAAAAAGGAAATGATGAAAATAG
>NZ_SMMB01001065.1 GCF_009711365.1 Xanthovirga aplysinae
AGAGACATAAAATCTTGCGTCTCTAATTTTTATTTTTCGCTTTTCACTAATTTTCCATTCTTCCAAACCATTGAAGGCTTCAATTTCCCTTGCTGATACAGAATTTCACGGAAATCATGGGTAGGAAAAGCAATAAAGTCTGCAATTTTACCTGAAGACAAAACCCCTCTATCCTCTACTTCCAAAGCATGAGCGGCTCTTACGGTAATTCCTGCCAAAGTTTCTGCCATACTTAATTTCTCTACTGCTCCATAAACCGCTGCCTGCATCAACAAGTCTCCCATAGGGGCAGATCCGGGATTCCAATCACTGGCAATAGCTAAACAGCCCCCATGATCTAACAATTTTCTACCAGGAGTAAAAGCACATCCAAGTCCAAGAGAAGCTCCAGGAAGGGCGGTTGCCACCACATCACTCATAGCCAAAAGCTCTATTTCATTTTCTGAACTTGCTTCCAAATGGTCTGCACTAACTGCCCCCACTTCAATTGCGACTTCGCTACCACCTGTAGAAAACTGATCAGCATGAACGGTAATGGAAAATCCCATTTCTTTTGCAGCTTTCAAATAAGGTACAGCTTCATCAGTAGAAAAAGCGCTTTCCTCAATAAAAATATCTACTCTTTTGGCAAGCTCCTGTTTTTTCACCTCCGGAAGCAAAACCTCTAAAATCTGCTGCAGGTATTCTTCCGGCACTCCATTAAAATCTTTTGGAGGCATATGTGCTGCCAGACAGGTAGATATTAGATCTATTGGGTTGGAATCATTTACTTCTTTAATAGCATGAAGCATTTTTATTTCACCTACTACATTTAAGGCATAGCCACTTTTCACCTCACAAGTAGTCACCCCTTCTTTCAGCAATCGATGGGCTCGCTTGTTTATTCCGTCCTTCAGCGATTCCAAGGATGCCTCGCGGGTTTTTGTCACCGTATCCCATATTCCACCACCACTTCTAGCGATTTCCAAATAACTCTTACCTGCAACCCGCATAGCATAATCCCTAGCTCTTGAACCTCCAAAGCAAATATGAGTATGACTATCCACCAAGCCGGGCATTAGTACATAATCCTCTTCCAAGTACTCAATAGCCCCATTTAAAGCAGGGATCTCTTTTTCTAACTCTATGAAATCGCCAATTTCAACAATTTTATCCCCATTAATCAAAATTCCGGCCTGATAAATCACTTCTAAATCTTCATCTGCAAGAGCACCTTTAAGAGGAAGGTGATCCATTGTTAATACTTGGGTAAATGGGCCAATCAGGCGATAGCGACTTTTCTTTAATGTTTCCATAATAATTCGGAATTAAGAATTCTTTTGGTCTGAATTGAGATTTTTAGGATTAATGGTCATTAGGGTTTATCAATCCTATTAAATTAAAAATCCCATTATCCATTAATCCTATTAATCTTTTTCAAACGAATCTAATTACAAATCAAGTCCAAATTCTTTACCTACTTCAATGGCTTTTTCATAACCAGCATCTGTGTGACGTAAAACTCCCATGGCTGGATCGGAATGTAAAACACGAGTCAAACATCTTTCTGCTCTATCCGTTCCGTCGGCTACGACAACCATACCCGCATGCTGAGAATAACCCATTCCTACTCCTCCTCCATGGTGGAAAGAAACCCAAGTTGCTCCCCCACTTGTATTGGCCATAAGGTTTAATAAAGGCCAATCGGAAACTGCATCGGACCCATCCTTCATTCCCTCCGTTTCCCTGTTTGGAGAAGCTACAGAACCACAATCCAAATGATCACGGCCTATAACAATAGGAGCCTTTACTTTTCCACTTCTTACTAATTCATTGAAAATAAGACCTGCTTTTTTACGCTCACCAAGACCTAACCAACAAATACGGCATGGAAGTCCCTGGAAAGCTACTTTTTCTCCGGCTTCATCTAACCATTTGATCAATAACTTATTTTCGGGAAATGCTTCTCGCAAAGCTTGATCCGTTACCCTGATGTCTTCAGGATCTCCCGAGAGAGCAGCCCAACGGAAAGGCCCTTTTCCTTCACAAAAAAGTGGACGAATATATTCGGGAACAAAACCATTAAAGTCAAAAGCATTGGCCTCCCCACCTTGTTGAGCAAATTCCCTTAAATTATTTCCATAATCAAAGGTTTTTGCACCTCTGGCCTGTATCTGAAGCATAAGATTTACATGGCGAGCCATACTCTTCAAAGACTTCACTTTATAAGTTTCCGGATTCTCATTTCGTAATTGCTCGGCCTCCTCCAGAGATAAACCATTAGGCACATAGCCGTATACCGGATCATGTGCTGAAGTTTGATCGGTTAAAACCTCAGGAATAACATTATCAGCCAAAAGCTTCTCTAACATATCCCCAGCGTCAGAAACCAATCCTACGGAGATATTTTCTCCCTTTTCTTTTGCTTCTAAGACCCAATCTCTGGCTTCTTCATAAGAATAAGTCATGCGATCGATGTAGCGTGTCTCCAATCTCTTTTTAATCCTTTCCGGATCAACATCTGCCCCTAGAAAAGTAGCTCCAGCCATAGTTGCCGCTAGCGGTTGAGCACCTCCCATTCCACCAAGACCAGCTGTTACTACTAATTTACCTTTCAGGTCACCATTAAAATGTTTTTCCCCACAGGCAGCAAATGTCTCGTAAGTACCCTGAAGAATACCCTGGCTACCAATGTAAATCCAGCTGCCAGCAGTCATTTGGCCATACATCATTAAACCTTTATCCTTCAATTCTTGAAAATGTTCCCAATTAGCCCATTTTGGAACCAGGTTAGAATTTGCAATCAATACCCTTGGAGCTTCCGGGTGAGTCGGCAGAATACCTACAGGTTTTCCGGATTGTACCAATAAACTTTGGTCATCCTCCAACTCTAATAGGCATTTGATGATTTTCTGTGCGGCGTCCACGTTTCGGGCTGCCTGTCCTGTACCCCCGTAAACCACTAATTGGTTGGGGTCCTCCGCCACTTCTTCATCCAAGTTATTTAAGAACATTCTCAATGCTGCCTCGGTTTGCCAGGATTTTGCATGTAAAGTATTTCCTGTTGGGGCCTTATAATGGGGATGATTTGCGTATTTCTTAATAAATTCCGAATAATTCATGATACTCACCATTTAAGTTAATTCCTTCATTTTTAGCTGCTACTTCAGCCACTTTCACAATTTCTTTATTGACAATCATTTGTCGGGCCACTTCAATGTCATCGGCAAAAACCCTGTCCATAGAAGCATGTTCAATTTTTTGACGTACGGCCTGATGTACGGCCTCAATTATTTTTCCGGATTTCAAAGGCTTGCGGAAATCAAAAGCCTGAGCTGCACAAAACAGCTCCACTGCCTGAAGTTTTTCCAGATTTTCAATTATTGTCAAGGCTTTTCTGCCACTAATAGATCCCATGCTCACATGATCTTCCTGCCCTAAAGAAGTTGGTACACTATCAGCACTAGCTGGAAAACAGAGACTCTTGTTTTCACTTACCAGGGCAGCCGATGTATATTGAGGAAGCATAAAGCCGGAATTTAACCCTGTCTCTTCAACCAATAATTTAGGCAAACCATCAATTTTCCCTTCCAGAGAAAGGTAAATCCTACGATCAGCAATGTTTCCAACCTCAGCAGCTGCTAATGCCGCATAATCCAATGGAAGTGCCATGGGCTGACCATGAAAATTACCTCCACTAATAGTTTCTTTCTCAGAAAAGATAATTGGATTGTCCGTGACAGCATTTAATTCCACCTCCAATAACTCTTTCAGATGGAGCCAAGCATTTCTTGAGGCCCCATGTACTTGTGGCATACACCTCAAAGAATAAGGGTCCTGAACCCTTTCACACCCTACGTGAGATGCAACAATTTCAGAGCCTTCCAACATGGTTTTTAAGCGGTGGGCAACATGTTTATTTCCAATAAAAGGCCTTAGTTTGTGAAGTTTGGCCTGAAACGGTTTAACTGAACCCATAAGACCTTCCAACATCAATGCCCCCAAGATATCGGCAGTGTCCAAACAATTTTTAAGTTTTTCTAACACTTTAATACCATAGCCAGCAATAAACTGAGTCCCATTGATTAGAGCTAAGCCTTCTTTAGGGCCCAAGTCAATAGACTTCAGTCCTTCCTTTTGGAACACTTCCTGCATGTCCATCACTTGTCCCTTATATTGCACATTTCCTAAACCTATTAAAGGAAGGAAAAGGTGAGCCAGGGGTGCCAAATCTCCAGAAGCTCCCACTGAGCCTTGGGAGGGAACTAATGGAATCACATCATTATCAATATGCCAAATGATGCGTTCAATCGTTTCAATGGCTATACCTGAATAACCCTGTGCCAAAGAATGAACCTTAAGGATTAACATTAACTTAGCAATCTCCTGGGGAATAGCCTCCCCCACTCCCACACTGTGGCTCTTCAGAATGTTATATTGCAAAGTTTTTGTATCCTCAGGTGAAATTAAGGTAGTACAAAGGGGGCCAAAACCGGTATTTACTCCATAAACCACATCTTTGTTGGCAACGATGGTTTCCACATACTCCCTACTTGCCAAAATCTTCCCTCGTATTTCTTCATCTACAACTCCAAGACGGCTGCCTCTAGCAATTTCAAGGGCCAATCCTACACTTAACGTGTCCTTGCCATAAAGAAAGGTTTCCCTATTCATAATATGTATTTGTTTAAAATTTCTATTTTTTTCTCTTTTCTAACTCTTCAAAATTCATCTTTTACTATCAAAGAATCCCTGCTATTAGTAATCCCCTTAATTCTGCACCTCTATAATTTAAATTTCACTATTTAACTTTTCCGTCACTTTCGAAAAAATAAACTGCTCTTCCATGGCATCTTCTACTTCCTCTAAAGCCGATAATAGTACAGGACTATTTTTTCCCATGGAAAAAAGTTCTTTCATGGCATCTTCCAACGCGATCCAAATGGGTTTGACCCGCTCTAAAATGTCCCTCCCCTTAGGAGAAAAAGTAATCCATTTTTGCCGCTTATCTTCTTCATCGACTACCACCTTAAGTAGTTCTTTTTTCTCCAAAGTATTCACCATTTGGCTTATTGCCGAATGACTAACTTCCAGTTCTTCTGCTAAAGTTTTTAACGTTGATTTCTGCTTTTTATCTAACAAAAAGAATATGGGAAACCAGCTCGGCTCAAATTTAATCCCTTGTGATTGGTAAATTTTGGATACATCAGTAAGAAATTTATCACTCAATCGCTTTAAACGGGTTCCGAATAACAGTTCCCCCAGTTGTCTGTATAAGGTCATTAGGTAATTTTATATAAGTACTTATATAAGCACTTAAATATATTGGGTTGAAATTTCATCTGCAAAGAAAATAAACAAAAAAATGTTTAATCCCCTTTTTGAAACGAGTTAAAAAATGAGGGGAACAATGTCAAAGTCTCCTTGGCACCAAGGCATTTAACCCCAAAAATAATTCTATATTTTTCTTAATTAAAAAGCTTAAGATGGCCAAAATAATACCAATACCGGAATCAAGTAAGGAATTAGCAACTTCCACATTATTGGAGGACAGGAATTTATTCTTCTGAAAACATTTGTTTTAACAGGACGAATAAACACCCATTCCCTTTTTTCAACTTTGCCGGTAAAGCATTGCTTAATGATGGTTCTATTACCAAATTATCCAGCCAAGCAAGTAATTGATTATAGAAAGAACAATGCTAAAAAGCATTGCGGACCATAAACCACCCACTGAAAAACCAGATAAAAAACGACTCACAAGCAAAATCATAAGTGCATTAATTACCAATAAGAAAAAGCCTAAGGTAAGAATAGTGATGGGGATGGTTAGAAAAATAAGAACCGGTCTCAGTATTGCATTCACAATGGATATAAAAACACCTGCAACTACAGCGTCAAAATAACCTTTTACTTGGACTGAGGGCAATAAATAGGCCGTTAAATAAACGGCTAAACCATTCACTAGGACAGTAATTAATAAATCTGACATTTTGATTGAATATTTAAAAGCTTTCTGCAATTGAGAAAATCTTGAGGACAAAATCAAAATCCAAAACCGATTTTCTTGGATTAATTAAAAAAAGAAGCTTAAAGGTGTCAAAAATATACTTAAAGAATAAGAGTAGAGCTGTGGCCAATCACATCTCTATCGTAGAATTGGTTTTAGGATTTCTAAATTACCATCGATTGCCTGTTTATTATATTTTAATCCGAAAATATAAGCGATCAATGGGTAAACATTTACATTTTCAAATGCTTTTATCGTTTGGTGCTCTTTAAAAAGGGGCCCCTCAGCGTAAAAAATTCCTGACATTTCTTTGTTTATATATGGGTTGTAGCCATGTGTTCCCCTTCCAATTTTACCTCCTCGTACTGCCAAACTATAAGGACTTTCCGCCATAATAAGTAAATCCCCAATTCGATCATTATTTTTGAAATGTAAAGATTCCGGCACGTCCTCCTTCAAAAGTACTTTAAAATATTTTTTCATGTCTTCCAGATCTTTGTAAGCTTCAAGAATTTTAGCTTTATCCTGATCATAGACCATAAAAATGGTTGAACTTTTCGATACGTTTTCAAATTCTTTAAAATTTATATAATCCTCAGGAAAATCCACATAACGATAGTCCACTGGGGACATCCCATGATCTGACACCACCATCAAATTAACAGGAATATCTAATTCCTCTAATTTTTCCTTCAATCTCCCTATTACTTTGTCAATTTTTCTGACCGCATTTCCTGTCTCTTTGGAGTCTGGACCATATAAATGGCCGGCAGTGTCCACATCAGAGAAATAAAGTGTAATAAAATGAGGCCTTTCCTCCTCTGGTAATTTTAACCAGTCAATCACCTGGTTGATCCTTCGACTATTAGAAACTGAACCATCATAATGTTTATAGTAGCTTGGAAAAACACCTTGAATATTGGCTTCAGAACCCACCCAAAAGTAGGAGGCGGCTTTTACTCCTTGTTGTTCCGCCAAAACCCAAAGTGGAGTACCACCATACCAACTGCCATCTCTTACTGTAGCCTTGTCACGTACCCTATATTCACCTTTTCTTTCAGGATCATAAAATTCATTACCTACAAGTCCATGATTTTCGGGATACAAACCAGTGACTAAGGTGTAATGATTAGGAAAGGTTTTGGAAGGATAGGAAGGGATCAAGGCCTTTGCCTGAATATGACTTGCAATTCTTTTTAAATTTTCTGCATTATATTTTTCTGTATAATCGTACCGATAACCATCCAGAGAAATTAATATTACATAGGGCACTTCTTCTTTTTC
>NZ_SMMB01000594.1 GCF_009711365.1 Xanthovirga aplysinae
TTCAGGCAATCAGGTGGTAGTAGGGGCTCCATATAAAGATAATAAAACTGGCTTGGTTTATGTGTTTGAAAAGCCCGATGGGGGATGGACCGACATGAGCGAAACGACCAAGTTAAGCGCTTATGACGGGGCAGCTAATGATAGGTTTGGTTGGTCAGTGAGTATTTCAGGCAATCAGATTGTAATAGGGGCGCCAGTTACTGAAATTAATGGGAGCTCTTCTGGTTCGGTCTACCTATTTGAAAAATCTGCAGGAAGTTGGTCAGGTATAAATGAAACGGCTAAGGTAATTGCTTCTGACGGAACCCATATCTTTGGTTATTCGGTTAGAATATCGGACGATCAAATTGTGGCAGGGGCTTCTAGCGGTGGACATATTAATGGATATCCTACTGGTATAGCCTATGTTTTTGAAAAACCAGCTAAGGGTTGGTCAAATATGAGTGAAACGGCCATACTCCGGGCCTCTGATGGTAATGGGTATGATTTTTTCGGCTCTTCGGTAGGAGTCTCTGGGGACCAGATATTAATTGGAGCTCCTTATGAAGAAAGTGAGGGCAACGGTTCTGGGTCGGTTTATGTTTTTGAGAAACCTTTGGAAGGCTGGTCTGATACAAATGAGAAGCAAAAAATACCAGTTCCACCTTTTTTTAGTAATAACCATGATCAATATGGCCGGCTGGTGTCTGTCGATGGGGATTATGCGGTTGTTGGTGGCATTCAGCGTGGATATGTATTATTGTTTTGGTATAATGGAGGTAGTTGGGAGAAGCTGGCAAGACTTACCGCTTCTGATAGTTCCTGGAGCCGTTATTTTGGTTGTTCAGTGAGTATATCAGGTGATCAAGTTGTAGTAATGGGTTGGACTGATTTTCCTATGGCCTATGTCTTTGAGAAACCTTCGGGAGGTTGGTCGGACATGAGTGAAACCGCCAAGTTAAGTGTTTCTGATTTCAAGCCTTATGCTACTAATTTCTTTGACTTTTCAGTAAGTATTTTGGGTGATCAAGTGGTGGTAGGTGCACCCAAGGATGAAAATGGAGGAGCTAATTCCGGATCGGTCTATGTATTTGAGAAGTCTACAAAAGGTTGGCAAGACATGAAAGAAACGGCTAAGCTTGTTCCTTCCAATGGTAGCATTTCTGGTGGTTTTGGCTGTTCAGTAAGTATTTCAGGGGATCAGCTTGTCGTTGGGGCCCAATTGAGTGATAACGGGAAAAGAGATACCGGTCTGGCCTATGTCTTTGTTAAACCCGATGATGGTTGGACAAATATGTATGAAACAGCCCAACTGCAGCCTTCTGAAAGTTTCGAAGATGCCTATTTTGGTAAATCAGTTAGTATTTCAGGTAACCAGGTGATGGTGGGAACTCCCAGTGAGAAACATAATTCATATCAAATGGGCTCTGTCTATTATTTTGAAAAACCTTTAGAAGGTTGGTCGGACATGCGGGAAACCGATAAGTTAAAAATCTCTGAAAATACCCAGTATTATAATTTTGGAGGCTCCCTAAGTATCTCTGCAAACAAGGTGGCTGTGGGTGCTGTTAGTGTTGCTAATGGAGAGTGGTCGAGTTCGGTATACGTTTTTGAAAAACGCTCAGAAAATTGGTCAGATAATAGTGAAATAACTAGAATAGCTACCTCTGACGGTACCTCTCAGGATGACTTTGGTTTTCCCTTAAGTATCTCAGGGGATCACCTTGTGGTTGGGGCTCCACTTAAGAATAACAATGATTTTCACTCTGGTGCTGTTTATTTTTATAAACGTTGTGTATTAGAATTACAGCAACCCGATGATCAGGTGCTTTTAGATGATATTAATTGTCCCATCCCATTGCCAGATTTTTCTGCTTTGGTAAATGCCAGTAGCAATTGTGGTGAAGAGTTTATTTATGAGCAGTCCCCAGCTGTAGGAACCCCTATTGATCGTCCAACTAAAGTGAAAATCATTGTCACCGATGAAGGTGGTGACAGTGATTATCGGGAGTTTATAGTCAATGTAATTGATGAAGAAGCCCCAATGCCTGTTTTGGAAAGTTTACCCACCATAAGTGCGGATTGTTCAATGGAAATGCCTCAAGCTCCGGAGGCTGTAGATAATTGTTCAGGTACCATCATTGGAGTGACAGACACTACCCTTTTCCCTATCACCACGGAAGGTACTTCGGAAATCATCTGGAAATATACCGATGAAAATGGTAATAGTAGTACCCAGTCGCAGAAAGTGATTATTACTGGTATAAACGATAATGTATCGCAAAATGGGGACGTTCTTATAGCTGATGCTGTAGGCTTTAATTACCAATGGTTGGATTGCAACAATAATAATTCGCCTATAATTGGTGCAACATATCAAAACTTTACACCAGCTGAAAACGGCAGTTATGCCGTTGAAATTAGTAATGGAACATGTAAAGTAACTTCAATCTGTATAAATTACCTTATTCTTGGTTCAGAAAACACTGAGGTTTTGGATGGCCTTAAGATTTACCCTAACCCTACTCAAGATCGATTTCAGATTGATAAAGGGCCATATACCGAAATCACCATAAGGGTTTTAGATGTGCATGGTAAAGAACTGATCAA
>NZ_SMMB01000976.1 GCF_009711365.1 Xanthovirga aplysinae
GGTTGATCTTTTAATAGACTCTCTATTTAGATGCTTTCTAGAAGTTCCTCAATTGAACTGTAAATTCGATCCAATTCTTCATTCGTAATAATATAGGGGGCTAAAATGTAAATCACATTTCCTAATGGGCGAAGTAAAATATCTTTTTCCAAAAAGAAATTATAAATAGCATTTCTAGATTTATTGAAGTAAGAAGTCTCTTCTTCAGTCAGAATTTCAAAGGCAATTACAGTACCACAAACCCGAATGTCTTTAAGTTTAGGATGGTGTTCCAGCTTTTTCTTAATACCAAGGTGTCTTTTTTCTACTCTTTGGATATTATTCTGGCAGGTTTCAGAGGTTAGAATTTCAAAACTCGCATTGGCTGCTGCACAAGCTAATGGGTTTGCTGTAAAGGAATGGCTATGAAAGAAGGTTTTTTTAGGGTCTTCTTCACGGAAAGCGTCTATGATTTTTTCCGAACAACTTGTTACTCCCAAAGCCATGGTCCCCCCAGTCAGGCCTTTGGATAAACAAAAAATATCAGCTTTATTTTTTAGATAATCATTAGCAAAATATTTTCCTGTACGTCCAAAACCTGTTAGCACTTCATCAGCAATGCAAATCACGTCTTTTTGTTGTGCCAGATATATTAGTTCATCCAAAACTTCGGGTGAATACATCCTCATTCCTGCGGACCCTTGTAATAAAGGTTCAAAGATAAATGCGGCTACATCTTCACTTTTTAACAATGTCTTTAATGCATCAATAGTCTTTTCCTCCTTTCCTTTTTCAGGGAATGGAATGAAGGCCACATCGAATAAATAGGGATCAAATGCTTGAAAGAAGGAGCTTCTTCCTCCAACAGACATAGCTCCGAAGGTGTCACCGTGGTATCCTCCCTCAAATGCAATTACTTTTTCTTTTTTGATTCCTTGGTTGTGCCAATACTGAATGGCCATTTTGAGTGCTACTTCCACAGAAGTACTTCCATTGTCAGAAAAGAAAAATTTACTTTGGTTCTCAGGAAGGATCTTTAATAGATTTTCTGCCAATTGAATGGCTGGCGGGTGGGTGAAACCTGCAAAAATGACATGTTCCAACTCACGGGCTTGTTTGCTCAGTGCCTCTGCAATATGTTCATTAGAATGTCCGTGGGTATTTACCCACCATGAAGATACAGCATCAATAATTTTACGCCCATCTTCAGTGTGCAGATAGACACCTTTAGCGGATTGGATAACTAGAGGATCTCCACTACCGATCAGTGGTGTAAATGGGTGCCAAATATGGGCTTTGTCCTTTGAAAGATTATTTGTTAAAGTTATACTTTCAGTTTCCATCATTTCTATTGAATTTAAGGGGATTTACCAGTTTTCAGCCAATTTCTCAGCATAGTGATTCACAATATCTTCATTAATTTTTTCTTCAGGGAGAATTCGTAAAAGGCAAGGATAACCTGAGTATTTTAAAATAAAGGATTCACTTTCAGGATTGGGCTCTCCGTTAAAGATAATTCCTTTGACCTTATAGTTTCTTTGTTTCAAATATTCCACTGTTAATAAAGTGTGGTTGATGCTTCCTAAATATAAATTGGAAACTAAAACCACTTCTGCCTGGGTCCTTTTGGCAATATCAATGGCAAATTCTTCATCATTTAAAGGGGCCAATGCACCTCCTGCTCCTTCAATAATCAGGGGGTTTGAAGTTTGAGGAATGTCCATCTCAGCTGTGTTTATTTGTATATTTTCTTTTTCTGCAGCAGCATGGGGAGAGCAAGGAGTTTGTAGCATATAAGCCTCTTTAAAAAAAGTGCTACCTGAGTTTTGTACCAATGCTTTTACGTAATTGGTGTCGGTTGGCGTTCCTGCTTGTACAGGTTTCCAGTAATCTCCTTTTAAGGCCTTTATTAGAATTGCACTCACCAGGCTTTTTCCACTGTCTGTATCTATGGCTGTAATAAAATATCGCATGTTTATAAAAGTGTTTTTTATTGAATTGCTTGTACAGCAGATTTCATTTCTAAAAATAGTTTTTGGATTTCTTTTTCGCTGTTAAAAGTATGTAAACAAATTCTTAGTCGCTCCTGACCTTTTTTTACGGTAGGAGAAAGGATAGGCCTTACATCCAGGCCTTTTTCCTGCAGAACATTACTAACATTCTTTACTTTTTCATTTCCTTGAATGATAAGGGCCTGAATAGGGCTTTTACTGGGAATATGATGGTAAAGTTCATCTTCTCCAAAAGTGTCGGACAACAAGAGGTTGAAATAGGAAACCTTTTTTTGTAATTCCTTCTTTAAATGATGATTTTTTTCTAGAAAGTTGAAAGCTGAATGAATAGCTAATAGGCTATGGTTATTCATGGCTGTTGTATAAATGAAGGGTCTGGAAAAGTTAATTAGAAAGTCCTTTAGCACTTTTGAACCCACAACACAAGCCCCATGTATACCCATAGCTTTTCCAAAGGTGTGTATTCTGGCAAATACCTGTTGTTCCAATTCTTTTTCACAGCAAAGGCCATTTCCATTTTTTCCATAAATTCCAGTAGAATGGGCTTCATCTACTATAAGAGCTGAATTGTATTTTTGACTTAACTGAATGATTTGCTCCAAAGGAGCAATATCTCCATCCATTGAGTAAACTGACTCTACAAAGATATATATACGTCCTATAGCCTTTTTTAACTTATGCTCTAAGTCATTCAAATTATTGTGTCGAAAGGCATACCTGTTTGCAAAACTCAAACGGATGCCATCTTTGGCCGAGGCATGGCTCAATTCGTCATAAAGGATGGTGTCACCTTTTTGAGGTATAGTTGAAAGTAATGCTGTATTAGCAGCGTAGCCCGAATTGAATAACAAGGAAGCCTCACTTTGAAAGAGATGAGCCAGGTATTCTTCTAATTCCTCGGAAAAACTAGTATTTCCCGAAAGTAAACGTGAACCTCCTGATCCGTTTCGCTTAGGTTGAATAAGTTCGTAATTGCCCTGTATAATTTTATTTAATTCAGTGGATCGGGCCAATCCTAGATAATCATTGGAAGAAAAATCAACGGAGTGATCAACAGTACGGAGTTGGCGAAGGTTTCCCAGCTGTTTTCGATTAGAAAGTTTATCGGCTAAAAATTGTTCTGCAATATGCATAATGCTCCTTTTCGTTTCTCCGTGGTCCAAATGTAGGGTACAAAATTAAAAAAGAAATGCTGATTATGGATAAATTTATAATTTATGAGGTTTTAGGATAATGAACCTAAATGGCACAATAAAATGAAAAGGTATGAAAAAGTTGTTTTTTATAAATTATTTAGACTTCTGAGGACCCTTTCTTCATTTTTACTTAATGTAGGAAGATTGCTCTGTTTGTCATTAAATTGGGATTAGAAATTCAGAATTCTCAGATAAATCTGGGCTTTAATGTATAGTTATTTGGGGATTCTTAATTTTTAGTATAAAATTTGCAGAGTCATCTAAAGTATTTATAAAGATTATAAGAAAATGAAAAAAACATTTTTATCTATTGTGGGGCTGATGCTTGTGGTGATGAGTACTCAAGCCCAATCATTCAAATTTGGGCCAAAAGTGGGTGTGATAAGCTCAAATACCAGTTTAAGAGAAAACATTAATGGCATTCAGGAGGGAACTGCCAAGTTTGGTGTTCAGGCAGGGGCATTTGCCAGAGTGTCTTTGGGAGGTTTGTTTATTCAACCAGAGTCATTGTTTACTTCGAATCGTTCAGATTTGAGCATTGGAACCAGTCAACCAACAGATGTTACATTCAATAGGACCCGATTGGATGTGCCTGTTATGGTAGGATTGAAGTTTTTAAACCTGGTACGTGTACAGGCAGGGCCTGTTGCTAATTTTGTTTTGAGTTCTAAGGCAAAGGGAAATGAGGCAAATGTCGATAGGGACAATAATACAGCTATTGGTTACCAAGCAGGAGTAGGCGTTGATCTTTGGAAATTTACTTTTGATCTTAGGTATGAAGGAAACTTAAGCAGTTTTGGAGAAACGGTTAGTATTGCGAATCAGGAATTTACAACCGATTATAGAACCAGGCAATTATTGTTTCAACTCGGGTTTAACATTTTTTAAAAGATACAACAACTTTTATAATTAGAAAGCAGGTTTGGACAACCTGCTTTTTTTTTGAAAAATTTTCTTCAGACCTTCTTAAAAAAAGAGAATGAATCTCATTCCTCATCAGTATTCCTACTTGAAGGTTAGTATACCTAAAAAGCATTTTCCTGTTCACTTTTACCTTTTTTCACTCTTAACCCTCTTCCTTAGAATTAACTCCTTCTATTCCATTTTGATACAACTTGTGTTCGATTTTGGACAAATTTAAAATAAGGGAATATGCATTAAATGCTGAAAATAAGTGTTTAAACCCTTCTTTGATTGTTTGGCATACCTTTTTCTTCTGCTGTTTACATTTTTAATTAAATTCTTGTAAGAATGAATACAGCTTTATCAATACCAGTGAAATTTAGAAGGATTTATTTCCTTATATTTTTTCTTTTTATTTCCATAGCAGCCTCTGCCCAATCAGGCAATAAGGTAATAATAAGTGGGAAAGTTACCGATGTGAGCAATCATCCTTTAGAATTTACTAATGTATCCTTGTTACAGGATGGGGATTCTTCATTGGTAACAGGTATGGTAACGGATTTCAATGGAAAGTTTCAGCTTTCAGCCTTACAAGGAAATTATATATTAAATATATCTTTTATTGGATATGCTCCATATTCAAAACCTTTCGTGCTAAAAGGGGAATCCCTAGATTTAGGTACTATCATTTTGAATGATGATGACAAAACATTGGAAGAAGTGGTGGTTCAAGGCCAAAAAGCAATGATTGAAAGAACAGCGGAAGGCATTGTATACAATGTTGAAAATAGTCCAACCGCAGCGGGAAGTAATGCCTGGGAGGCTTTATCTAAGACCCCAGGAGTAATGGTGGACAAGGATGGTAATATAAACATTGCCGGAAAACAGGGCACCAGTATAATGTTGGATGGTAAACGGGTGAATCTTTCGGGAGAAGAATTAAAAGGATTGTTGGAAAGTATGTCTGCGGAAGATTTATCAAAGATAGAAGCCATAACTCAGCCTTCAGCTAAATACGATGCGCAGGGAACAGGGGGAATTATTAATATTAAAAGAAAAAGAAATAAAACTTATGGGCTAAAGGGAAGTGTAAATGGAGCTTTTCAGCAGGCAACTTATGGAAGTTACAATGGTGGATTGAATTTAAATTATCGTAACAAACGATGGGACATTTTTGGGAAGTATAATGGACGAAGTTATAAGTATAAAAGCACAAATGACATTACCACTATTTTAAAAGACTATGCCTCTCACATAGACCTGGTGGTTCTTTCGCCTGGCAATTCTCATCATTTTGAGGGAGGGATGGATTACTACCTTAATGAGAAAACAAGTATTGGTTGGCAGGCAGAAGGTAATCTGAGAGCTGGCCAAGGACTATTATTAACCAAAACCAAGGAGGGCGATAATTTTTTAAATATTCCTGCTGAATTGAATTCTACAGAACAGGACAATGATACCCAAATGGGATCTTTTAATCTTCATTTTAAAAAAGAGTTTGATTCCTTGGGGAGAGCGCTGAATGTAGATATAGACTATTTTAAATATCAATCTGATCAACTTCAGGACCTATTTAGAGAGGGTGTAGAAAACGGTGAACAAAATTTGCATCAACCATTGACGCAAAATAAATTAGTTCAGGATTTTATCAATAAATCGGCAAAAATCGATTATACACATCCTATTGGCAAAGGGAAATTAGAAACCGGGGTGAAGTTAAGCTCTAATCTAAATGACAATATTGTAGATTATGGGAATTGGGTAGAAGAAGAATTGGTAAAAGATGAAAATCAATCTGACCATTTTATTTATCAGGAAGATATTCAGGCCCTTTATGCCAGTTATGGGACAGCATTGAATGCACGATGGATGTTGCAGGCCGGTTTGCGTTCAGAATTTACCCAAACGGTACAACAATCCATAGCATTGAATTCAACTACTAAAAATAATTATGTAAATATTT
>NZ_SMMB01001031.1 GCF_009711365.1 Xanthovirga aplysinae
TTAGTTAATTCCTGATGGATTATCAACTAGCTACTTTAGGTCTACAATTACCCACTGATCCTCGATGGGTGAATATTGCAGAGATGAATATTGAGGAAATTTTGGTAGATCATGCTTATTGTGAGCAAAAAGCCGCTTCTTCTTGCATATCTATGATTGTGCAATATCCTGATTATGAGAAATTGGTACAGATTTTGACCCCTGTTGTAGCTGAAGAGTGGAGTCATTTTGAGAGAGTATTAGAACAGCTTGATCAAAGAGGGTATAAATTGGGTAAGCCGAGAAAAGATCAGTATGTTGTGGAATTACTAAAACATATCCGGAAAGGTGTAGGAAAGGAACAAAAATTGTTAGATCAATTGTTGGTTAATGCATTGATAGAGGCTCGAAGTTGTGAGCGGTTTAAATTGTTGTGGCAAAACATTGAAGATCAGAAATTAAGTAAATTCTATTACGAATTGATGGTTTCTGAGGCTGGGCATTATCGTAATTTCCTGGATTTGGCCAAAGAATATTTATCAGAAGAACAGGTGGACCAGCGTTGGGAAGAAATTTTGAAAATTGAAGCAGACATTATAAGAAATCTTGAGGTAAGAGGAGATAGGATGCATTAAGAAGAGTTAAGAACTAGCCTAGTATTTACATTTATTACCCGATTTTGGGTTTAATTTGTGGGCGGATATAGGTGAATTAAGGGCTATGATGTCCATTCAGAACCTCTTATTTTAATAAGTTCAATCGTACCTATAATTACAGCTTTGCGCGAGCCGCAATTACAACTTTTCTACTTTTAACATAGCGCTAACCTTCAGGTTTTTTGCTTTTTCTTTTTGGCAGCAGGAAATAGAATATTATTTAAAATTAACCGATAACCTGGGGAATTGGGATGAAGGTTTAAGTCGGTAGGTTCTTCTCCCACCAAATGTTGGTAATCTTCGGGATCGTGCCCTCCATAAAAGGTCCAAAAGCCTTTTCCAAAAATTCCATGAATATACTTTACTTCCCCTGCTGATTTGGTTTCACCAAGAATTACAACATCTGATTTTACCAAATCTTTTTTAAAGGCAGTTGTTTGCCCCATAAAACCTTTTACGGCTCTAGTATGATTTTGAGTCAACATGGTAGGAATGGGATCCCATTTGGCGGAAAATTCAAATAAAGTAAAAAAATCATTATTCTCTTTTAGCCCTCTTTGGTAGGGTTGTACATCTATATCAGAGTATTCATATTGGTAGGGGTTCATGACCAACTTGAAATTCTCGAAGGCAAAGGTGTTGTCAAAATTTAAATTGTTTTGGGCTAAGGGATTTGCGGGGTCACCATCAAACATTTCAGCACAAATATCGGTTTCTTCCGCTGAAAGTGCGATATCATAGGTATCCGTAGCAGAGCACATGGCAAAAAGAAATCCACCTCCGCCTACATAATTTCTTATTCTTTGAACAATGGCAAGTTTTAGTTTCGAAACTTTGTTGAAGCTATGTTTTTGGGCCATTTTTTCGTATTCTTCTTTTTGTTTAATGTACCAAGGATAGTTTCGAAATTTAGCATAAAATTTACCGTACTGTCCGGTGAAATCTTCATGATGCAAATGAAGCCAATCGTATTTGGCCAGTTCATCATACATAATTTCATCATCAAAAATCATATCATAGGGGATTTCAGCGTAAGTTAATACCAGTGTGACAGCATCATCCCAAGGTTGTTTGCTTTTTGGGGAATATACCGCTATTCGAGGGGCTTTTTCCAATTTCATTACATCAGTGTTGGAAGAAGGACTAGAAATCTCCGCAGTGATTTGATTGGCCTGTGCATCTGAAATTACTTCATAGTTTACTCCCCTAATGATCAATTCGTTTTCAAATTTCTGGAAATGTTGAATCATAAAACTTCCCCCACGGTAATTTAAAAGCCAATCTACTTCTGTTTTGTTTGTAAGTGCCCAATAGGCGATACCATAAGCTTTTAAATGGTTGCTTTGGGTTTCATCCATGGGAATCAAAATTTTGCTGGCCCAGCCAATGTTTACTATAAGAAGACATGCTAGAAATAGTTTTACTTTTTTCATTAAGGCCTTTTTTGTAGTTGTGTGAACAATAAATTGATGGAAATTAAAGAAATTTTCCTGAACATAAACTTTATTCGATTTAATTTCGCACTTACCCGTTAACAATTTATAAAATGGTTTTTTTGAACATCCTTTTTAGATATATTTAGGATTCTTTAAGTCAATTGTTGGCTTTTATGAATTAAAGAGGTAAATATTTTTTAGGAAAGTTAGGGGATATCATTATGATTAAAAAACAGGTGATAATCCTTATATGTTTCATTGAAAATTATTTTTACTTCCATTCTATCAAAAATGTATTATTTATTTTATCAGGATGATTATTGTTGAAAATATTAAAGAAGGCCTACGTTCTATTCAGGGCAATTTATTAAGGACTATTCTGACAGCTTTAATTGTTGCGATTGGAATCACTGCTTTGGTTGGGATTCTTACTGCTATCGATGGGATTCAAGCATCTGTTTCGGAGAGTTTTGCTTCCTTGGGGGGCAATTCATTCGAAATTAAGTCCAAATCAATAGGTAGTAGAAGAAATCAAGGTGGAAAAGCTGAAAAAGTGTTTCCTCGAATTACTTTCCGGCAAGCTAAACAATTTCGTGAACTTTCCGATGCAGCTGATGTTACCGTTAGTACTGTTGTAACCCGTAGTGCTGAAGTAAAATATAGTTCCAAGAAATCAAATCCCAATTTGAGGATTTATGGTGGAGATGTTTCCTATTTGGGCATTAATGGTTATAACCTTGAGAAGGGAAGAAATTTTTCTGAAGTGGAAGATACGCACGGGGTAAACGTGGCAATTATTGGTGAAGAGGTGGAAAATGTACTTTTTGAGGATAATGAGGATCCTATTAATAAAAGTATTAATTTCTTAGGGGGTAAGTACCGTGTAATAGGTTTGCTTGAAAAGCAAGGAAGTTTTGGGGGAGGAAGTAGTGGAGCAGATCGTAGTATCCTGATTCCAATTGAAAATGCAAATCGTTTATTAACTACGAGTCAACCTGACTTCCGAATAGATGTGGCGATAAATTTGGCCACTGACATGTCTTCATCTATGGGTGAGGCAACAGGTTTAATGCGCTCCATAAGGAAGGATAGTCCAGGTGAAGAGAATTCATTTGAGTTGGAGAGAAACCAGACTGTTGAGGAGAGACTTAGTGAAATAACAGGGTACCTTAGAGTTGGTGGTTTTGCAATTGGTTTAATAACCCTATTAGGAGCATCTATTGGGTTGATGAATATTATGATGGTAACAGTGACAGAACGTACCCGGGAAATTGGTGTGAGAAAGGCTTTGGGAGCTACCCCAACTCTTATTCGTCAACAGTTTTTGATGGAGGCCATTGTGATATGTCTATTGGGTGGAATTGGAGGTGTTGTATTTGGTTTACTTATCGGGAATCTTGTTTCAAGCGTTCTTAACGGAGTATTTGTAGTTCCTTGGTTTTGGATGCTTTTGGGATTAATCATTTGTGTTGTTGTGGGAGTTCTGTCGGGGTATTACCCTGCTCGGAAGGCATCTAGGTTCGATCCAATCGAATCATTGAGGTTTGAATAATAAGGAATTTACTTTGTGAGGTTTTAATAAGGATAGGTTTGAAGTTTGAAGATTTAAGTTTAGATAAAAGCGTGCTGGAAGGACTGGCTGCCATGAATTTTCGTGAAGCGACACCGATACAGGAAAAGGCTATTCCTCCAATTTTAAAAGATAAAGATTTGATTGCTTGTGCACAAACGGGAACTGGAAAGACAGCAGCTTATCTTTTGCCTTTGCTTCATAAGCTAGTTAAAAAAGGAAGAGAGCCTAGGGAGATTAATACCATTGTATTAGTGCCAACCCGTGAGCTTGCTTTACAAATAGATCAACAACTGGAAGGATTTTCTTATTTTTTACCTGTGAGTTCCAAGGCCATCTATGGAGGAGGGGATGCTTCTTCTTGGTCGGAACAAAGAAATGCAATTGAGAGAGGTGTGGATATATTAATTTCCACTCCCGGCCGATTAATCCAACATCTGAATATGGGGTATGTAAAGGTTGATAAGGTGGAACACTTGGTGCTGGATGAGGCCGATAGGATGTTGGATATGGGGTTTTATGATGATATTATGAAGATCATTAAACAGCTTCCTCTAAAACGCCAAACTTTGCTTTTTTCTGCTACAATGCCTCATAAAATAAGAAAACTTGCTCATAAGATATTGGTAGCTCCCCAGGAGGTGAATCTGGCGGTTTCAAAGCCAGCTGAGGGAATTGATCAACGAATTTATTTTGTTTTTGATGAACAGAAAATCCCTCTTGTTGAGAAACTTTTAAAAGAAAGTGACTTTGAAAGCATTATTATTTTTACCTCCACCAAAAAAGCTGTTAATGATTTACATAAAGCTTTAAAATCTTTGGGCTCTCAGGTAAAGGGGATTCACTCGGATTTTGAGCAAAATGAGCGGGAGGAAGTATTACGACTGTTTAAGAATAAGCAAATTAGAGTGCTTATTGCAACCGATATTCTTTCCCGCGGAATTGATGTTGAGGATATAAATCTTGTCCTAAATTTCGATGTGCCCCATGATGGAGAGGATTATGTCCATAGAATTGGAAGGACTGCCCGTGCTTCTACCACCGGTGTGGCCATTACTTTGGTGAATCCAAAAAATCAACAGCGTTTTTTCAGAATTGAGCGGATGTTTGATGAGCCATTGAAAAAGATAAATCTTCCAGAGGAATTAGGAGAAGGGCCGGAAATTCAAACTCCCAAAGCAAAAAGAAAAAATTACGCAAAAAAGTCAAAGTCCAAACAAAAACGAAAATTTGGTTCTAAAAATAGACAGCCCCGAAATAAAGCAGGAAATAAAAGAAGTTCTTCTTCTTAGCGGTACATTTTGAGTTTAAAGCCGAATTATTTGAAAACTTCTACTTTTTTACTTTTTGAATTCTGAGTGATAAAATGGGATAACTTACACCACAATGAACTTTTGCTCACTTTATTCCCTGTCAATTCGTTGAATTACTCTCACTACTACCACATGTTTATCTTTTTCCTCATCCACCAAAAAGAAAGTAAGGACGGGATTATCGGCCCTTAAATTGCTCTCCACCCTTTGAATGGAATTTGTGGATAAACGTTTTTCGATTTCTTTATTAAGTTCTCCTATTGCCTTAGCAATATCTACTTCTAATGGGCTTGGATTATAGGTTTCTGTTTTCATAATAACAACTCTCATTTTTTTAATTCTTGGTTTAAAAAAATAAGTATACCAAGTCTACTCCTATATACGAAGGATTAACAATTGTGTAGATTTAAATGTCTTTTTTCTGAAAAGAGGCCTTTTAGGAGTTAAAAATCAAGAGTTTGTCTAATGATTAAAGATTATCTTTTGTCAGAATAAGGTTTTGAAAGATAGGATTAAAAGATGATAATAGTTTTTATTATAATGTTGACGATAAAACGATCATGGCTTTTGGCTTGGATTAATGAAAATATGTAGTCTGATATTCGATTTGTTGAATGAATACGAGATATAATTTATTTGATTTAATAGATAGACTTAAAAGAGGATTTGAACAGGCTATATTAGAATTTCCATTTCAACTTATCCTTCCCTGTGAATTTGATTCTTTTCTATTTAATATCTTTCCAATCAAAAAGATTATAATTACCATATTGATCTGCAGGTTTTACCGGAAGGATTAAATCTTCATGATCAATGCTAAATTTGTTCACCATGTTTGAAACGGAATAATGATAAGTTTCTGCCATAATAGGCTGCATTAGCATATTTTTTAATTCATTGATATCCTTACTATGAAGCCATTGTTCTTCCATTTCTCTTGTAAAAATTAAGGGTATTCGGTTCTGCAATGGAAATAAGGATTGATTGGAGGGGATGGTGATCAGGGTGAAGGTGTTAATTTTTTTGTTATTTTCTGGATTTTCATATTCATCCCAAAGTCCACCCATAGCGAAAACCGACTTATTTGAAAGATGACAATAATACGGGATTTGACCTTTTTTACTAACCTTTTTCCAAAGATAGAATCCATTGGCAGGAATCAGGCACCGACGGGAGGGTAGTGCCAGACGGTAAAGGGGGCTTTTAGTGACTTTCTCCGATTCTGCATTAAAGGCCTTTTGACTAATTATTTTTCCCTTTGCTAAATAGGGGTCTAACCCCCAGAAAAAAAATGATAAGGAATGAGGGCTTTCGTGGGTTATCACAGGCAGCGCTTGTGAAGGTGCGGCATTATAACGGGGAGGTACAATAGGATGGGTTTCCAGTTGAAATCTGGATTGAAGCTCTTCTGCTGAAGAATATATGGCATACCGATCACACATAATAATTAAGGTGAGTTTTATATCAATTTAAATTTTATAACCTTAAAATTCAAAGAAATTAAACAATGTTTGATGAATATTAAATATTTTGCCACCAATGAATATATTTTTGAATTGAAAATGTATCATAAATTGTGTGCCAATAAAAGGGTGCAATTCTGTTTTTTGTAAAGTCCAAATTTTTACGTCTATTCCCTTTTAGAAATTGGAAGAAATTCCAAAAAGAGAATTAAAACCTTTCAGGTGGATACCATTTTTATTAATAATAGAGTGAAAACTGTGAGGGGAAGACAGGAATCGACGTGTGAGACGAATTGAATTTAAGACATTGATCGAAGCCCAATTTTATTTTTTT
>NZ_SMMB01000473.1 GCF_009711365.1 Xanthovirga aplysinae
ATCAAAAAACAATAGGCAACAATCAAAGCTAATATCCAGTGGGCGTAGGGTGTTCCCGCTGGTCCCCATTAATCATCAGATCTTTCGCCTTTCAGCGAGCAGTTTATCTATCATTTTGAGAAGGAAGATGATGCTCCTCAATTCATAAAGGACATATGGACTGAGGTAGACCTGCCAGATATGGTCACTCAGGAATGCGGAAGTAAAAAGGAACTTTCCTCAGACAAGGGATTAAGCCAAATTGAGCTTCGCATCGTCATAAATCAAAAAAGAAAGGCCCAAAAACTTTCCCGCATGATCTATAAACACTCCAGCAAATGGGACCGCAAAGGCAACAACTTTCCTGCCTTAAAAAAGGAAATTGAGGCCTTGTATGAGCAGGGCATAGCCATAGAGGAAAATCCTGACCGAAAGAAGAAAATGGAGGAAATGCGGGATAAAAATCTGGCCCTTACCGAAGAAAAGATGAATAGACCTTAATCCTTGCTATATCATCCTTAACAAATAATTACCAATGCAAATAATAAAGGAAACCACATTAGTAAAAGCTATATTACAGCCCTTCCTTATCATCTTTTGTTTATTAGGATGTCAAAATCAGGAAAAGGAAAAGTCGAAAGCCATAGTTCAAAGCCATGCTTTTAATCTAGAACAGGAAATAGTGGTTTTAGCAGATTGTCACCTTTCAGAAGATAGTACTAAGATATCTTTGGTGGGAGAAAAGAACAACCCCAAAAAAGTATCAGTTGAGGTAAGCGGCCCATCAATTAACGATAAGGTTACTATCAAAATAGATTCTTTGAATTTTGCAATAAATGAAATTTCAGGGGTAGATCTAAGCTGTAAAAAGGATGGCTTTCAATTGAAATATATTGAAACACTGGGAAATACTTATTATGCAACATATCATATTTTTAAACTTGATAAAACTGTAAATAAGATAGTTTGGTCAAAGATTTATAAAGTTGAATCCACCCGTTCGGGAACCTCTATGTTGGGTTTACAACTGAAAGAAAGAAGCTTTTTAATAGATTATGAAGGAAAGGAAGAGGATAATATTAAATTTATGACTTTATATTCTTTCACTGGTTTTCAAGAGGGAAAGACACCTTCAATTGAAGGGTTCTATCAGGAAATAAAGTCTTATTCAGAATCCAACAACCTTCAAAAATTAAGACTTTTAGGAGATAAGGTTGTTTTATCTTTCTTACTGGAGAACATTTCAATCACTAATGAAAATCTGTCCAAATATAACGACATCGCCTATTACTTTGAACAAGGGGGTGCTTTTCAGGGAGCTACCTTTCTTCTGGAATATATCATCAAAAATTTCCCTGACCGTATAGTGGCTTATATCAATTTAGGTGATGCCTACTGGGGACTAGAAGAAGAAGAAAAGGCTATTAAAGCGTATGGGAAATATGTAGAATTGATGAAGGACTCCGGAAAGGAACAAAGAATACCGGAAAGGGTATTTGATAGGGTACATGAATAAATAACAAAACAGAAGGTTAGATTTCAAAGGCTGCCAAATTCAAAAGGAAGTCTTTTTCATTGAGAATTTGGATCATTTATACCCTTGGGCTAATTGCATTAGATTCTCTGATGATCCTATACATCAACAGTTAGCCCGTGAAGAAGCACAAAAGCTTCTGAAAAGTCGCTTTCTGGATGGGAAAAAATATATTTTAAAGATGAACGCTTTGTCTGAATTTACTAATTTTGGGTAAGAAGGAATCACGAAATGAATGCAGAAGTTATTTGTGAATTAGTTAAAGAATTACATGACTACCTTGACTCCT
>NZ_SMMB01000315.1 GCF_009711365.1 Xanthovirga aplysinae
CAACAGTAACTCAAACTAGTGTAGATGGAGATCAAACAAACAATGCTACGGTTTCTCAGATTGGAGGAGGTAATGCTTCTTTCATCTCCACTAATGGAGACGGAAATGAAGTAGAAGTGGATCAAAAAGGAGACAATGATAATGACAATTCAACAGATATAGGTTACGCTAACGTTGCAGATGTATCACAGGATGGAGATAATAACTCTGCAAAGGTAGACACTGATGGCGATGAAAATATCGCCATTATTGGTCAAGTAGGGGATAGCAATGACGCCACTATTGACCAAGGTGTTGGGCACTCACAGAGAAATACTGCTACTGTTAATCAGGTTAGTATGGGTGCTACTGGTAATAAGGCTAAAGTAGTTCAGCGATATGATGACAACAGTGCGGAGGTTTCTCAGGTAGGAGATAATAACAGGGCTAAGGTCAACCAAAATACTAGGGCTAACGAACCAATTGTGGGAAGTGCTGCTTATGTTACACAAGAAGGACTTGACAATAAAGCTGACATTGACCAGGACGGAAGTTTTCACACTGCACAAACCCAGACTTTCGGAACAAACAATTCTTTAGAAATAACTCAAAATGATGAGGCTAATTTCGCTTACACCATTCAAGCAGGAGCTAATAACTCACTGGTTTATAGACCAATCCAATAATTCAAATTGGACTACACTTGGTCAGTTACGCAATGATAACATGGCAAACATTTCTCAAGTGGGTGATCTAAACCACGTGGATTTAGGACAACAAGGTGATTCTGATGCACTTAATATAACACAGGATGGCAATGATTTTGTTAATGGTCTCCAAATGGGTACCGGTGAAGGTAGTATGGCTACCATTCAACAAAATGATGGAGCCAACAGTGCATATATCAATCAAAGAGGGGAGTTTAATGAGCTAACAATCACCCAGGGTGGTGGGGATAACAGAGCTGAGGTTTCGCAGTATGATGAGGGAAGCATGGCGAATGTCATACAATATGGGACTGGCAACGAATCTCAAACCGTTCAATCTGGAGGTGTATTTGGAGCATCTAACTCTTTATTGGTGGAACAAACTGGTACCAACAATCTTAGTATCGTTCACCAAAATGGAAAT
>NZ_SMMB01000689.1 GCF_009711365.1 Xanthovirga aplysinae
CTCGGGACATATATGCCCAATAATAAGGCTTTTAGCTCACTTATCCGTTTTGCATTACATTCATTACTTTCATATGTGAAGGGTAATCATAAGTTTATATTTTTTCGGGGAATGGCCTGATTGAAAACGAGTGAGTTTTAGCTGGTGTTTCCAAATCTAAGGCCTCATGGTGTTTTTCATAGTTATATTCCTTTACAAAGTGATTTAATTTTCATTATTGAGACTTTAAATCAAAACCAGAGGGCATGGCACAGGCAGCCTTTAAGTCTCTGTGTATCCGTTCATACCTTCCATTTTGTTCTGGATGTGTCGGATCCGAAAATACGGGTAGAATTTTTAGGTCAATAAACCAATAGGATAGTCTGGTAACCCGCTGGATAGCTGCTGCCGATCCAAAGGCCCCACCATTATCAGTGTGGATTTATCTGGGCAAACCATACTTCCTTAAAACCTTTGTAAATTCAGCTTTAGCGGCTTAGAAGTTCTCTTTATAATATGTTTTGGGTGTAAAAGAAATCGGCTTCTAGAGTCGGCAATAGTTAAGGGATGGCAGTACTTTTTGTTTCCCATAAGAAACTTTCCTTTATAATCAGCACTCCACACATCATTACATTCCTTGGGGCAAAGATGGGGTAAATGTGTTTTAATCTTCTAAGGCTATTTTGGGGAGAGACTAATCCGTCTAAAATTGAATTAGTGGAATGGCCAACAGCAGGAATATTTTAAACCCGCGGAATAGTTTTAATTACCCAGTATTCCATAGCGTGCATTGGTGGTGTTTGGGCAGGATTTGGTGGGTTTAATATGATGAAATTTTTATTTACTCATTATGAAAATTATAAGACTTCTTCTAAACCCTTTGAAAAGGAGTGTTCTTTTTTTATTGCTGTGGCGTGAACACAGGTTATAAAAGGATCCAGTTCATGGCCATATATAACTTTTTCAATCCATTGCTCTAGTTTTTTAAGATATTTCTTTTTCCATATATCGGGAAACCATTGATTACCTAAAAAAGCAATATTGAGAATAAGGGAACAAAAATATTCAATGCCTATGGTATTGGGTGAATATATTGCAATTTTGCTTTTGATGTTTTTAAACCCTGCTTCGTGCAGCCATTTAGTCAAATGACGGGGAGTATAAGGATCAACACGAAACTTCATTTTAAATGTTTTAAGGTTATTCTTTCTAAATTTCTGCCATATTTCATCATCTAAGCCAGTATCAAACCAATATTCTTCAATGATCGCAAATACACCCCTTTTATTCAACTGATTAAAAACCTGATTCACAAAGGTCTGAGGGGAAGAAGAATGCTCCAAACAGAATCTGGTAAATACCAAGTCGAATTTTTTGGAATAAAACCTGCTACCAAACCGGTGTTTAATAAAATTTATATTCTTTATATTTAATTTTTCTTTTGCCTCTGTTGCTTGTTTAATTAGTTCTTTATTATGATCCATTGCAACAAAATCAATTTCAGGTTTTCGTTTAGCAATTTCCAGAATAAAAGAGCCCTCACCCGTCCCTATATCTAATACTTTATTGATTGGGTGATTGTCCAAAATTTGAAGTAAAAAAGGTATATCTAAAATTCCAAAGGCCTTTGCCTGTACTTTTAGGGCTTTACTAAGTAATTTATTTTCCTTAAAACTTAATGTTTGTTCAAGCAATGTTGCCATTTTTCATCCTATCTTTTAAAAATCCTATAGACTCTCAGGGGATGATAAAATCAATCTGTCAGTTTGCTCAATTAGGTAAAGCTTTAAATGTAATTTCTATAAAAAAGAACGTAATTAAAGTGCTGTTATATTGTCTTTTTCCATATTAATTTACTGTCAACCAATTAAATTTCATTTTGAATTATTTCAATTTTTATACATCAAGTGGTTGTATTTGAAAGAAAATTAATCCAATTTCTTCCTCTGTTAATTTTAATCGTGTTGTCGTTTTATTGATCCTATAGTGTACAACGGCTTATGCCTTAAGTGTTTTCCGGAGGATATTTATAACAGAACATAATGTAAGGTTATGTCCTTTTTAATTCAAATATCAATTGTAGTTCCCTAAAACTATCAACCAAATAGTCAGATTGTCCCCCCATTAATTCATCGATACTTCTATGGCCGTAAGTCACACCTATCGATGTCAATGAGTTGTTCTTTCCACCTAAAATATTAAACTTCCTATCCCTAATCCTTACCGTCTCTTTTTTCTTTAGTTCAAATTCGGTCAGAAGGTATTGGATTACTTCAGTTTTATCCTTTCGAGTATTGACGAAGTTGCTTCCGATTATTCCTTTAAACTGTTTATCTAGTTTAAGACTCCCCCCCCCTTCAAATTTCCAGAATATAGTTAAAGAAGATTTATAATGCCCATTTGTGTTATTCCTATTTGTCTTTTGCTCAGATGGGAGAAGTTGCTACAGTGATTCATACTTCTTAAAAACTTTTTGAATTATTTCCAATGGCGCATTATCATGTATCTTAACTGCTTTGATATAATCTTCATGATTATTAATAACTATACCATTTACATCTTCGAATGTCGGTGAATGGACTTTCAACTCAAAAAATACACGAGAGAAAAGCCCTTTTTCCTCTTCAGAAATTTCTATGGTTTCTCCACTTATTAGATTTGATGCATGTTTCCAAGCAATATCTTTGATTTGCTCACGTAGCGAATGGTCACTTGGTAAATTTCTTAGGGTCCCAACAGTAAAAAAATAACGACCGCTAAAGTTTTTATAATTAAATTGGTCTCCATAGATGCTAGTAAATTGGTCAGTATTCTCATCCAGTTGCTTTTTTATTTCCTCCCTGGTTTCTATACTGGGGTAATAACTATATTCCTTGTCGATCCACTTACCCCCAGAAAATAACAATCCATATTCTGTAAACGGATATTGTTCTGTCACACTTCTGTAAATATCCCCATTTGCTCTAGAGGTAACCTCAGGTTTCCAGGAAGTGGTAGGTTCGAGATTATGGTCATAAATGAGAGGTGCAGGAATATAATCTAAGGGATCAAATTCCATCTCCCAACTAATTGAAGAACTTTCGCCAGTGAAAACACTCCTTTCATTGCTTTGTACCTCTCCCATATAGTTTGACAAAGGGACATCTTCGAAAGTACTAAACCCATCTCCCAGTTTATTTTCCAATGGAAAATCCTTGGATTCAATTAACCAATCTCCATATTTGATCGTAAATGTCCTTTTTTCCTCCAAATAATCATAACTCACTTGAGTAACCTCTTCATTATTAGTACCTAATTTCTCTATCTTGGTGATTCGTCC
>NZ_SMMB01000653.1 GCF_009711365.1 Xanthovirga aplysinae
ATTTATCCAGAGTGTCTTTGAAGGATTTTTCAGGATCAAGATTGGTGTTAAATATTTTCCCGAGCATCGATACAGGAACCTGTGCCACTTCGGTAAGGGCTTTTAACAAGGAAGCTGCCAACCTTGAAAATACCAAGGTGCTTTGTATTTCCCGAGATTTACCATTTGCCCAAGCCAGGTTTTGTGGTGCAGAGGGGATAGCCAACGCCATTACTTTATCCGATTTTGCTACTGGAAATTTTGGAAAAGATTATCAGTTGGAGTTGGCGGATGGTCCTTTAGCTGGCTTGCATTCCAGAGTTGTGATTGTTTTGGATGAAACAGGAAAAGTGCTTTACAAAGAACAAGTGGCTGAGGTGGTGGATGAGCCAGATTATCAGTCTGCTTTAAAAGTTTTGTAGAGAGTTGTCAAATTATTTTCTTTGATTTGATAAAAAGCTGCAGTGTTTACAAAATATTCCTCCTAATAAATTCTTTGGGCTCCTTTGAAAACCAAATTTCGAAGGAGTCTTTTCTTTTTCTTTACCTTCTTCTAATATTTCCTCTTTTAGGATTAGTTGTTAATTTTTTTCAGGGATTTTAAAAACTGATTTTCCTTATTGCATTAAGAGAATATGAAACGGTAATATGCTTGAAGGTTTATAAGAAAAAAATCAAAGGGGTAAACATAGATTCTTGTGTCTTTTTAAGTTTCTCTTTTTGTATGCTGCCATTAATTGCCCTGTTTTTAAATGGTTATTCCTATTAATTGATTGAGTTGTTTTGTTATTTTAAAATAATGTTTTGGTATTTTTATGTATTATGAATGCTTGTTGTTTTGAGATGTTTAAAAAGTTATTTGGGAAGTTTTAGGTATTATTTTCACAGTATTATGGCTTATTAGTGTAATTTATAGACTATATCCAGGGTTTTTGTCTACTTAAAATTTGAATAAATGGAAAATGTAACATTACAGAAAGAAGAGACCAAAGTTAGTTCTTTAAGGCTCAAATCTTATTGGAGGAAGAATCTTATCTATTTGGGAATACTATTAGGGATTTGGTTTTTGGTTTCCTTTGGTTTTGGAATTCTATGGGTGGATGAAATGAATTTTATAAAGTTAGGTGGGTTTAAATTGGGGTTTTGGTTTGCGCAACAGGGCGCTATTTATGTTTTTGTTACTTTGATTTTTGTATATGTGCGTTGGATGAATAGGTTGGATAAAAAATACAATGTTGAAGAATAGGGGAAGAGGGAAAAAGTTATTCGCAGAATGAGAATAACTATTTAGGTGCAAATTTTTAACAAGGATAAAACTTTCATATTTGGTCTTTTTTTATCCTTGAAAATGATTTTGATTTTATGGAAGTACAAACTTGGACCTATATTCTTGTAGGGGTAACTTTTTCTATTTACATCGGCATTGCCTTTTGGGCAAAAGCAGGGTCTACCAAGGAATTTTATGTGGCAGGAGGTGGAGTTTCCCCTCTGGCAAATGGAATGGCCACAGCAGCGGACTGGATGTCAGCAGCTTCTTTTATTTCCATGGCAGGACTCATTTCCTTTATGGGATATGATGGAACAGTTTACCTAATGGGATGGACAGGTGGATATGTTTTATTAGCTTTACTGCTTGCTCCTTACCTGAGAAAGTTTGGGAAGTTTACGGTTCCTGATTTTATTGGAGACCGCTATTATTCTCAGTTTGCAAGAACTGTGGCGGTAATCTGTGCTTTGATCGTTTCTTTTACATATGTTGCCGGCCAAATGCGGGGTGTAGGTGTTGTTTTTTCTCGATTTTTAGAGGTAGATATCAATACGGGGGTTTACATTGGCATAGCTATAGTTTTCTTTTATGCTGTTTTAGGAGGGATGAAAGGAATTACATACACTCAGGTGGCTCAGTATTGTATACTTATTTTTGCCTTTATGGTTCCCGCTTTTTTTATCTCTATGCAATTGACGGGTTCTCCAATCCCTCAAATTGGGCTTGGTTCTAAAATAGTAGGAACGGATATATACCTTCTGGAAAAATTGGACAAATTGACCACTGAATTGGGATTTACTGAATATACTACGGGTAGCAAGTCTATGGTAGATGTTTTTGCTATTACGGCTGCCTTAATGTTTGGAACGGCTGGACTTCCACATGTTATTGTTCGTTTTTTTACGGTACCAAGAGTAAAGGACGCAAGGATCTCTGCAGGTTATGCTTTATTGTTTATCGCCGTATTATATACTACTGCCCCTGCCGTTGCTGCATTTGTTCGGACTAATCTAATTGAAACAGTAAATGGGCAAGCTTATTCTGAAATGCCAGATTGGTTTTCGAAATGGGAAAAAACGGGTTTGATTTCCTTTGAAGATAAAGGGGCAGATGGATTAGTACATTATTCAGGCAATGCTTCCACTAATGAATTAACCATCGACCCTGATATTATTGTGTTGGCCAATCCAGAGATTGCCCAACTGCCTGCCTGGGTGATCGCCTTGGTAGCTTCTGGAGGTTTGGCTGCTGCTTTATCTACTGCAGCCGGCTTGCTGTTGGTTATCTCAACTGCAGTTTCTCATGATTTATTAAAAAAACAATTAAAACCGAATATCTCCGAAAAGGGAGAGCTGTTGGCAGCTAGAATATCGGCAGCAGTAGCTGTAATCATGGCAGGTTATTTTGGAATAAATCCTCCAGGTTTTGTAGCAGCGGTTGTGGCTTTGGCCTTTGGATTTGCGGCTGCTTCATTTTTCCCTGCTATTATCTTGGGAATTTTTAGTAAACGGATGAATAGGGAAGGGGCAGTTTGCGGTATGATTGTAGGACTTTTATCTATGGTATTCTATATGTTGCGTTTTAAGTTTAATTTATTTGGGCCTACCACCCCAGAAGATTGGTGGTTTGGAATTTCTCCGGAAGGTTTCGGGATGATTGCTATGATTATCAACTTATTAGTTTCAATCACTGTTTCTTCTTTCACTCCTGCTCCTCCTATTACAGTTCAGGAAATGGTGGAACATTTGCGTTATCCTAAGGGAACAGG
>NZ_SMMB01001214.1 GCF_009711365.1 Xanthovirga aplysinae
CCAAAATACTTTTCAAACTTAATGCTGAAAATTTCTTCCTAATTATAAATATTCATTATGTACCAATTTATTACTAGCCCTCCAAAAACCTAAATCAACAAGAAAAAGTTAAATACCTACATTAGCGCTATGAAAGAATTTTATTTAAACTAAACACAATAAGAACAAACCAAATTTTTACAGAAAGACTATCAACAAAATTAAAGAAAGTCAAAAAGCAAATTTATTAAGTTTTAACCTATTACTATTTTTATTAAAGCTCTTTAAAAATAAAGTAACAAATCAAAAAGGGGGGATTATTAGCAAACATTTACTTAACAAAGTTCAATTTTTTATTCGCAGGTATTCCATCAAAAAGTAGAAAAGAGAAATACCAACACCTTCCTACTCATAATCTTTATTTTTTTCAAAACAATAAAAGGGCATTACATTAAAAGAAAAAAGAAGCAAAAACACACCCACACATTTAGCGAAAAAAGATAAGATAGACTTTTTTAATTAGCCCATATCCTACCTTTTTTCATATTAAGTATGTCTAATGGTCCTCTGCTGATTCCAAAATATCCCTAACTCTCATTTGGAATTCAACAGTATTGAATCCATTGCCTCAATGGAGTTTAATTTGACTAAACATTAATTCTCAAATTAATGTTAAATATTTTTCTTTTAATTTTTTCTTTTATGAAACGATATCTCTTCAGGGTATCCTGTCTAACTGTAATTTTTACAGTCCTATTATCAGCATGCCAACCGGAATTTGAAGATGAAATTTTGGAAACAAAAAGCGATCTTCTACCAAACCTGATTCATTCTGATTTTGTCACCGATCATCCTCCCGAATTTGGTTCTGTAATGAGGGATGCGATGTCACGTAGCTTAGGACCTTTAAATAAGTTATTGGGAGGAGACCCTGCAACCGGTGTATTACTTGCGGTCACATTTAATATCCTTTTCCCAACTCAAACTACTCAAGAATCTCCATGGGATCAGGTAAAAGAACAAACAGAAGCACTTATTGATGAAAAAATAAGTGAAACTGTTTACAATTCAATTTCTAATAAACTTGCCAAAATTAATAGGGATTATATATCATTTGCTGATGCTTCTGATAGTGAAAAGGCAGCATTTTGGCCTACCCTAAATTCAGACTTTAATGATTACGATGATTTTACTACCCCAAATCAAGAAGTAGTCCTATTACCTCTTTTGACGCAGTTTGTGAATTTACAATTGACCTTTTACCGAGATACGGCTGTAAATGGGAAGAAATGGGAAGGCTTACCAAACGCTGAAGCTGAAATAGAAAGAGCCAAGGACCGACTCAAAAACGGAATTATCCAATGGACCCAATGGGTAGATTATTATTACCAAGCTGGACTTGATCAACAAACCCAAAAAGCTTCAAACATTTCAGATAGCAGAAATGCAGAACAGTTTAACTTTATTAACAGCTACATTAGAGAAATGACCCTAAATGTTTTGGATTTTAAAGAACTATGGCCTTACCTTGACCCTGACGAATATCCTGATGGAGCAGATATTAAATTGGAGAGAGAAATCTATTCGGATATGCTTGGAAAAGCCTCCTCTGCCTCTCTGGTTAGTCTTCCACGTCAGTCCCCTTCCGGATTTTTATCGGGAGTTAAGGTTTGGGCAAGTGATCGGATTAATGCCATTCAAATTACTTACCCTACCGGAGAAGGGCCTAATCAAATTAATAGTAAAAAGTTTGGCGGTACAGGTGGTTCCACAGACGGAGGTGAATTTGAGCTGAGCGAAGATGTAAACATTATAGGGGTGCAAGCTTCCTCCAACAATAAATCATTAACTGGATTGAAATTTTTCATAGAAGACCATAATGAAGTGCTAGAAAATCAGGGATTTTTAGGTACTGAATATATTAAGGCAGAGGGAGACAATAATTACGTCAATTCTACTTTTACTTATCCAGGACATGTGCTATCCAGTATTTTTGTTCCCGATGTAACTACCGTAAATGGAGAAACAGTACCCGCTTCAGTGATTTTTGGTTTTAAGGTTAAGGATTCCATCTCCACCATTGAGGCTTCCCTGAAGGCCATTTACCTAGGATCTAATGGAACCTTAACTGCTGAAGACTTAGCCTCTGTTGGAAATATTTCTGTAGCAGATGCAAGCCGAATCATTGCAGAAGCAGATGCAGAATAAAACTTTTTGATATCGCAATTCATCACGATTAAGGATTAAGCAGGAGCGAATTATTTTCGCCCCTGCTTATAACCCTAGAGTTAGAATAGCTCTTTAAATTAAATGACTTAAGACTTTTAAACTTTCTATAGACCATAGAAGACTGGCACCTCATTGATTTTAATGAAAACAGCAACTACTGCTCTATAGGATATTCTTTAAAAACAATATTTTAAAAACTTTCTTTCGAGATGGAAAAAATTAAAAGAACCTGGAATTTAAGGGCTTCTCTGCTCATAGCAGTTAGTTTGCTCTTTTTATTAAATGCTTGTAAAGAGGATTTTCTAAATGAAACTCCTCCACGTCCTGATCTGGATGACGAAAGGGAACCGGTAGATCAGGCGGTTCCAGACCTTTCCCAGCCCTACAATCAGGGGGATCAGCTAGGGGCATGGCTAGTAGACTGGGTAGAAGGGGATGAATCCTGGCCTAATATCCATGCCAGTGCTACAGGCAATGTAGATAAAGATGTTAGAAGAGCCCAAGTTGCTGTAAATAATTCTGGTCAGGCTCTTGTTGTAGCCCAAAATAGCAGTTCCAAAACAATATATTACAGATCTGCTGAGGTCATTGAAGAAAATGGCCAGATTAGTTTAAATTATATTGGATCATGGGTAAAATTGGACTCTTATAGAAATGACTCTCAATGGCCTGCTGTTGCCTTAGCTGATGATGGTCAATTTATTATTACGGCCAATGATGATGGCTATCTTTATTATTACTCTGGAGTTTTGGATGGGGTAGGAAACCCATTACTTACTGTTAATATGCGAAAACTGAAAGGTAGAGAGTCCGAAATTAGTTATTCTTTTTCTTCCATAACAGTTACAGAGAAAGGGCTTATTTTTGTAGTTAGTGATTATAACGGGAATGTATTTCACAAAAACCGACTCCATTTGTTTGTCGGTCGTTTTGAAGGAAATGGAAGCATTCGCTGGAGAAAATCAGATAATTCCGGATGGACAACCGAAGACAAAACCACTAATGCATACGTCCTAAAAGAAGAAGGGCAACCGGGCAACGATGGTATGAGACAACCTTCCATTTCTATCTATAAGAAAAGCTCAAGCCCAGACACCTATCGCATCCTATTAAGCCATCATAATGGGGGAAATAATTATTTAGGATTAGGTGAGTTTATTGATACGGGTGATAATACCTTTAAACGGGATGATGGTAAAAACTTCCCTCGTTGGAAAAATTCTAATAATAATTTTGTCAGAACTACAAATGCCCGAACTCCTAAAATAAATCCTTCAGGAACTAATATGGCAAGATCCCATGTAGTCCTCGCTAAAAACGATAAGTTTTTCCTCATTTATGACAATGATAATAATAAAGGACGCTACATTACCGGACACTATAAGAAAAGTGATAAAGACCCTGTTTTAGACAAAGGAATTGAGGAAGTACTAAACAAAAAATATAGCAAATTAGACTTGAAAGGTGGCGTCTCAAGAGTTCATGCAACTCACGCTCCTGATGGAAGAATTTTGGTTTCTTATCACAATAAGAATAAGGACGAAAACAATGAGACTTACAATATAAAATATAATTTTTATGAACCGCAATAGTAAATCATAGTTAAAAGGCCTGGGTCAATGCAATGCTGGTTATAAATATTTAAAAGCAGGAGAAATTGATTTGAATTGCTAATTTTAAAACGATTCAAACCATTCTCCCTAAAAGGGATTTCTTTTGAAAATCCAATTTGATTTATAACATAATCTATTTTGGACAAAGCAAGAATATATTCGAAATATACTCTAATCCAGAGTTTAATTTTCAGGTCACATAATACCCTACAACCTTAAATACAAACAACTTATCTCTATTTTTTTATAGTCAACTAATGATTCTTTTTCTGGTTTGTAATGTCCGTTATAAAGTTCATTTCTTATGGCTTCATTCTTAAATTTTTATACCATTATGAAACTTTCTTTTAAAAAATCTAGAACCCTGATTGTGGCATTGATGGCTTCTGTCCTACTTTTTTCAGCCTGTCAGGACCAATTCGAAAATGATGTTATTAATCCTGACCCTGATGGATTGACATATAATGATTACCAATGGGGAAAATGGGTCCGAAAATGGGAGGAAGGTATTACCAGCTGGCCCAAAACCGGTTCCAATAACGTGAGGAGACCTCAAATTGCAATTAATGATGATGGGGATGTGCTCATGGTAATGCAGGGAAAAAATAGTAACAAAATTTATTATAGAACGGGACACACAAAAAACAATGATCCCAATAAGATTACCTGGAATGGAAATAAAGGAGAATTTAGCTCCTCTAAGAAATACCCTAAGGTGGCTTTACATAATAATGAGTTTATAATTGTGGCCACCACTACCGACGCCGGATCTTACACCTTTCCTTATTACTGGTCTGGAACCTTAAGTTCTGATGGTGCCCTAAATTTTAAAACTAGCACTAGTGGAACTCAGCTTTATAGACCTATCCAGGACGGTAATTTCAGTGGAAAGGTAAGTTTTATGGTCCCTGCAGTAACGGAAGAGGGTCTGGTAATCGTGATTTCTGACAAGCATAGTGGTACAATCCGAAATGAGATTTTATTTAACGTTGGACGATTTAATGGCAGCGGGAAGATAACATTTACCTCAGGAAATTCTGGAGCTGCTCGCTATACTATTAAAAAACTAGGAGCCATAGGAGATTCAGGCTTGAGGGCACCAGCCATTGCCCTGGCAAAGATTGGGAGCACCAATGATGGGAAAAAATATCGGGTATTAATTACCGAGCACAACGACGAAAAAATATATTATGGAGTAGGGCAGCTCATTGATACCGGATCAGGTACCACAATCGACAAAGATAAAGGGTTGAATTTTATCCATTGGAGAAATGGCTCAGGTAATTATGTAAGAACTACCTCTGCCTATACCAAAAAACTAAATCCAAAAGATAAATACGGAATGTGGAGATCCTCAATAGCCCTGACCAACGATGAAAATTTTATCATTGTTGGGGACAATGACAAACAGGGAGGTAGAGTCCTTTCAGGGCATTTGAACAGCTTGGGGGAGGCTGTCCTTGATGTTGGGAATACTGAAGAAGGAATCACTAAACTAAATGTAAAAGGAGGTGTAAGTAGAATCAGTATTAGTCGATCTCCTGGAGGAAAAATTGTCGCTGCCTATCATAACAAGAATAAGGATGAAAATGGTGACACTTATAAAGCCAGATTCAACTTTTACCAGGAAGACCTATAAGAGGGGTAAGGATTAGAGGTTGATTTAAGATCAACCAATTTTCAAATAATGAAGTCCTCATCTGTCACCCTAACTTTAAATAGAACAAAGTTTCCCAATGGAAACACATAGATAGAAATCAACTATAGTAGAAAATTAAAAAGGGATAGAGTTAAGATTCTATCCCTTTTTAATTTTCTACACTATCTGAGAAACTTTGCCTTATTCTCTTTTTTCCCATTCATTTTGCTTAACCAAAAATCACATATCTAGATTAAACACTACCAAAGAGAGACAAACATAGACCTGCTTCTTTTGTTATGTAAGAGAAGAAATAATGATGCCAAAGATTTCATGACCTATGAGAATTAACCAAAATTTACATTTTTCTCTTAGCTAACCCTTATCCGAAAACTAAACCTCTATTAATTTCCTTTAAACAAAATCTTAATTAAAAGTTACAATGCAACAGGGATTTAGCCTGGTCGGAAAGTATAAATATTTACTGGGTTTTACATCAATAGGAATTATCTATTTCCTAAATATGTTTCTCGACGTGATGGATATGGATGCTGCCCAATACGCCTCTATTTCCAGAGAAATGTCTGAAAATGGAAGCATGCTAGAAATTTATCATAGAGGAAAAGATTACCTCGACAAACCGCCTCTCCTATTTTGGCTTTCTTCCTTATCTTTTAAAATCTTTGGGATCAACAATTTTTCCTACAAACTCCCAGCAATCCTGATCATCATCTTAGGCATTTATTCTACCTATCGATTTACTTTACTCTGGTACAATAAACCAAGAGCCCTGCTTGCTGCTTTCATTCTATGTTCTACTCAAGCTTTTATCCTGATAACAAATGATATTAGAACTGATGGCTTGCTTACTGGCTTTGTAATTTTTTCAATTTGGCAAATCAGTGCATATCTTAAGGATGAAAGATTGACCCACTTATTTTTTGGAGCAATTGGAGTTGCAGCCGCCATGATGAGCAAAGGCCCCGTAGGTATAGGGATTGTAGCTTTGGCCATCGGTGGGGACCTCATCCTAAAAAGACGTTGGGCTGACATTTTTAAACCTCAATGGCTGTTATTCTTGTTAATAGTAGCCATTTTGATAGCCCCCATGTGTTATGGACTTTACACTCAATTTGACCTCAACCCAGAAAAGGAGGTTTACGGCCTAAAAGGTCCATCGGGGTTGAAATTTTTCTTTTGGACCCAAAGCTTTGGCCGACTTACTGGAGATATATACTGGAAGGATAGCTCACCTAGTTGGTTTTTTCTTCAAACAATGCTTTGGGATTTTCAACCCTGGTTTTGGTTCTTCATTGCAGCCTTCCTTTCTAGAGCAAAAGAACTCTTTTCAAAAAGATTTCAGAAGAATAATAAGCAGGAATACATTTCATTTTTTGGCTTCCTGTTAAGCTTTTTGGCACTTTCCCTTGCTAACTTTAAACTACCTCACTATATTTTTCCCTTATTCCCCCTTGCGGCCCTAATTTCCGCAGACTTTATTATTTCGCTCCAGAGTACTAAAAAGAAAACCCTTAAATTATTGACTTCTATTCATTTCGGACTTCTCCATATTTTCTTTTTTCTGGTGTGCATAAGTTTTATATTCTTTTTCCCTCCCTCCTCAATCATTTTCCCCTTAGCCCTTGGAATATTTTACTTGGTATTTTGGTATTCTTTTATTTTTTCGACTAGTCAAATAAATAAAATCATTGGCCCAACAATTATTTCCACTTTTGTATTTGGAGCAGTTTTAAGCACTTATTTTTATCCCAACCTGTTAAAATTCCAATCCCGAAGTAAGGTGGGTAAGGAAATTTGGAGAAAAAAAGTAGCTGAAGATCGATTTTATACCTTAGGCGGCCATGGACATAGCCTTGACTTTTATTCCAGACGAACTGTTCCCTTTGCTATCCCTTATGAAATGAATCACTATGAAAAAGGCACCCTAATTCTAGCGGACCAGTTAGGTATGGAATACATTCTGTATAAACAAAAATTAAACTATAAAATAGTAAAAACTTACCCAGATTTTCACATCACTTTATTAAGGCTTCCTTTCCTATTGAAAAGCAGCAGAGCAGAAAACCTTAAAAAAACTTATTTATTGGAAAAATTATAAAGACACTAATTCCCCACTAATTTCACTAAAATATCCTTCCTTCTTTTGCTTTTATTTTGGAGTCCCAATTTATATGAATGGAACTTGCACTTCACAAAAAGTAACCTCAAATCAAAAAAAGCATCAAAATACTGATAATCAATCAGTAACGTCTTTTGTTATATAGAACAAATTGAGGAAAAGAAGTAAATGTTAAATCGACATTTATTTAAAAATTTTTGTAGAATTAAAAAGTGGAACCTATAAAGAAACTTTCTAAAATATTTTTTATATTTATTGGAATCTATGTACTTTTGTCCGGCAAATAAGAATTCTAAAGATTATTTGCTATGACTCTCGACACTTCAAAGTTTGCCACTGAGGCGCTTACCTATGACGATGTGTTGCTTGTTCCTGGATATTCGGAGACCCTGCCTCGCGATGCCAGAACTACAACCCAACTGACCCGAAATATCCAATTAAACATTCCTCTTGTTTCCGCCGCCATGGATACAGTTACCGAAGCTAATTTGGCTATTGCTATGGCTTTGGAAGGAGGCATTGGATTCATTCACAAAAACATGTCCAAGGAAGCCCAAGCGGCACAGGTTCGAAAGGTTAAGCGTTCCCAAAGCGGTATGATTCTTGACCCGGTTACTCTGGATATTAAGGCAACCGTTAAAGATGCGCTTGCAATAATGCGGAACTTTAAAATTGGCGGTATTCCTGTAATTGATCAGAATGGTAAACTAGAAGGTATTGTTACTAATCGGGATTTACGATTTCAGAAAAAACTGTCACTTCCTGTGAAGGAAATCATGACTACCGAGAATCTGATCACAGCAAATGCAGGAGTAGGCCTTGAGGAAGCAGAAGGAATTCTTCAAGAATTTAAAATTGAAAAACTCCCCATTGTTGATGAAACCCAAAAATTAGTAGGCCTAATCACTTACAAAGATATTCTTAAGAATAAAGACCGGCCTAATGCCTGTAAGGATCAATATGGGCGATTAAGAGTAGGGGCTGCTGTGGGAGCTACACCAGATATTGAAGATAGAATCCAACTTTTAATTGAAGCAGGAGTTGACGTTGTGAGTATAGACACAGCTCATGGTCATCATATCAATGTAATTAACACCTGTAAACTAATAAAGGAAAAGTTCCCTCAGCTTGATGTCATAGTAGGAAATATTGCCACTGGTGAGGCGGCTAAAGCCCTTGCCGATGCAGGTGCTGATGCCGTGAAAGTGGGAGTAGGGCCAGGTAGTATTTGTACCACTCGTGTCATTGCCGGAATTGGAGTTCCCCAGCTTTCAGCGGTTTACGATGTAGCTCAGGCCCTCGAAGGAACGGGTGTTCCTGCCATTGCCGATGGAGGTATTCGCTTTTCCGGAGATGTAGTAAAAGCTCTTGCGGCAGGTGCGGGCAGCATTATGATCGGATCATTACTTGCAGGAACCGAAGAAGCCCCTGGAGAAGTAATTCTTTTCGAAGGGCGTAAATTTAAGTCCTACCGTGGAATGGGATCTTTGGAAGCTATGAATGAGGGATCAAAAGACCGTTACTTCCAAGATGCCGAAGAGGATATTAAAAAATTGGTTCCGGAAGGAATCGTTGGAAAAGTACCTTACAAAGGATTGGTTTCAGAAGTTCTTTATCAATTAATTGGAGGATTAAAGGCTGGTATGGGATACTGTGGAGCTCCTGATATTGAAACTTTGAAGAAAGCCAAATTTGTACGTATCACCAATGCTGGTTCTAGGGAAAGTCACCCTCATGACGTCCAAATAACCAAAGAAGCACCGAATTACAGCAGATAATTCGTGATCTTCAAAAAGGAAAAAATAATCAAGAGGTTGTTCGTTACATTCGAACAGCCTCTTTCAGTGAATAGTGATTAGCAAAAAATGAATATTGAATGTAAAATTGTTGTAAATTGAACGCCAGTTGTTAACCAACATTTTTTCATGCTTTCCCAAAAATACATTTCAAGATTAAGTTTACTCTTTTCGATTGCCAGCTGGTTAGCCCTTTTGGTAATTGATATGATCATTATTCTGGGAACTGTCAACAGAATTCCTTCCCAAATTTCGCCGGAAATTCCTGGCTTTATGTTGGCATTGTTCTTTTTTACACTTTTCGTATATTTTCGATTTAAGATTGGCAAAGCTGAAAGCATCAATTTTATAGACTTACTCTGGAGGGTATTTGCTGGTGGATTACTTACTACTTTGGTTTCCTTTCTTATTTTATTTATTTTTTTCTCCTTAAGAGGAAAAAGTCTAATCAGCAACCCTTTCTTCGTCAACTTTCTATACCATATAAACTTAGGAGCTATATCGGCTTTTCTTATCTCTACCTTTACTTACTGGAAACGCCTGATTTTGTATCAAAAATCAAAAAAGCTCCTAAAATTCTGGAAGTTTTTTGAGTATTTGTTGCTACTGAGTATCGTCTACAGTGTGATTCCAAATACCTATGGTACTGTCGGCTTTAATATTATCATGGCAACTTTGTTTTTGATGGGGGCTGTACTTTCTGTGAACTTAAAATGGATTGCATACCTCAATTTCAAGCAAAAATGGAAAAGTATTTTACTGCTTCTACTTGTAGCATTATACCTATGGCACTTCCTTACTACCTTATTTGAGGCTTCAGAATCCTTTTTTTTAGTAACAGATTTAAGTCAAAATGCTTTTATTCTAGCTCTTTTTGCCTTTATCTTTTTATATGCTGTTTTTTCTTTATTAGTTCTTTTATTTAATCTTCCTACCTCCTCGGTTTTTGAAAGAAAATTGGAGGAAATTGTCAGCTTTCAACGGTTAAGTCAATCGATCCAGACCGAAAAAAAAGAAGAAAGAGTATATGACATTCTTTTGGAAAGTGCGGTAAGTGCAGTAATGGCCGATGCTGCATGGCTGGAAATAAATCGAGTAAATGGCTCTCAACCTTTGATACTTCAATCGAATATTGATGAGGAGATGATTGGGAGGTTAAAATCCAAAGCCCAAAAAGGAAAAATCAGGGAATTATTGGATGGAAGCCTAGAAAAATTACGGCCGAATATCCAAAAATACCAAGTCCGGTTAGACTCTACCCCCTATCGCTCTGTATTAGTTGTTCCTTTACTGATTAAGGAGGAAGAAATTGGCAGAATGATACTTTTAAAGGAAGTAGATGATGGTTTTAATAGGGAAATGACCACAATAATTAAAAGTTTTGCCAATCAAGCCTGCATTTCCTTGGAAAATTTCAGGCTAATTCAAGAAGCCCTGGAAAATGAGCGGTATAAAGAGGAGTTGAAAATTGCTCAAGAAGTTCAAAAAAGCCTGCTTCCCAAAGAATTGAAGCATAACGACAAATTTGATATTTCCGCCTTTTCCCAATCCGCAGCAGAAGTGGGGGGTGATTATTATGATACTTACCAAATTGACGCAGACAATTTTGCACTTATCATTGGTGATGTGTCCGGGAAAGGAACCTCAGCCGCTTTCCACATGTCACAAATGAAGGGGATATTTCATAGCCTTGTCCAACTTAATCTCAACAGCCATGATTTTCTCCTTTATGCTAACCAAGCATTAAGTAGGTTCCTGGATCGAACTTCTTTTATAACTGTATCTTTCTTTTTGCTCAACACAAAAGATAAATCCATAGAATATGTTCGTGCGGGGCATTGTCCGACTTTGTATTATAAAAGCAAAAGCAAAGAAAGCTATTATCTTGAGAGTAAAGGACTTGGACTTGGAATTATTAGAAACTCAACCTATAATAATTACGTTGAAGTCAACAGATTTACTTATGAAGATGAAGACATAATGGTGCTTTATTCCGATGGAATTATTGAGGCCCGAAATAAAAAGGGGGAAGAATTTGGATATAAACGATTGGAAAATTTCTTAAAATCTCATGCAGAATTATCAGTGGCAGACCTGGAGAAAGCCTTAATTGACGAATTATATCGATTTTGTGAGAAAGAAATGCTCGATGATGATTATACTACCATGATCATCAGGTTTAAAAACAGTAAGAAGGGCAATAATTGAAATTAAAATGGGACTGGACTCAATTTAATGAACCTTGAGCACCTAATTTCAGTATGTTATCAATAACCTTTAACTAAAAAATGGAGGTAGGTGCACAAATTAAATATTTCTCTTCAAATGTATATTTAACTCATGAAATTGATGTAGAAACATTAATTAATAAAACACCAAACGGATAGTAGACGTATACAAAAATGATTGAAATCAAAAGAGAAACAGAAAAGGATATAAGCATTATCCAGGTGAGAGGGGATGTGGATGCCAGTTCTTCTATTCATTTAGATAATGCCATAAACGAAGCCCTAAAAGAGGGAAAAGAAGGAATAATTGTAGATTGTCATGATTTAGATTATATTTCTTCAGCG
>NZ_SMMB01001178.1 GCF_009711365.1 Xanthovirga aplysinae
ACAGGGAAAACAGTTAAACCAAAGGCAACTGCTCGCCCTCGACCTGTGATAAGGCCTAAAGCAAAACCGAAAAAAGAGGAGGGAGAAAACCCGGAGGAACTCTCATGAACCACTAATTTTGCAAAATGGGTGATAAAGGGGCATAGGAGCCCTGAGCGTAGCTTATTTTAAATTATTTCTGAAGAATAAAGAGACATCAAAAAATTTTAAAACCTTATAATGGGCAATTGGGTTCAGCTACTTTTTTATGCTTTTGCAGGGGTAACAGTTTTGTCTGCCTTAAGCATTTTATTTACAAGAAATGTTTTTTATGCAGCTCTTTTATTGGTTGTAACCTTTTTTGGAGTAGCGGCTATTTATGTTTTTGCAGCCGCTGACTTTGTAGGAGTAACTCAAATCCTAGTGTACATTGGGGGAATATTGGTAATCATGATTTTTGGAATTATGTTGACCAATAGGTTGTCAGGTCAACCTGTCACCACTGGTGTATATAATAAATGGTCCGGCTATTTGACAGCCATTGCTTTATTTATGGTCTTGTTTTATGCCATTATACAAGCTAATTTTGCCTCCCTTCAATGGGTGCAAGATGCCCAAAAAACAGAACCCCCAATAAGGGCCACTGTAAAGTTGATTGGTATAAGAACCATGGGAGAGTTTGTACTGCCTTTTGAGGTAATAGCTGTATTGTTATTATTGGCATTAATAGGAGCAGCTTTCCTGGCAAGAAGGAAAAAATGATAATGCATATTGAATAATTAATGATGAATAATTTTTGTCTCACCTGATAATTAATTTTTCATTTTTAATTCTTAATAAAAAATTATGATTCCACTAGAGCATTTTTTAATTCTTGGAGCAATATTGTTTTCCATTGGCATAGCAGTAATAGTTAGCCGGAAAAATGCTATTGTGGTTTTGATGGGCATAGAGTTAATTCTTAATGCTGCCAATATTAATTTGGTGGCTTTTAGTCAATATGATCCGAATATGCTTCAAGGACAACTTTTCGCCATATTTGTGATTGTCCTGGCAGCCGCAGAATCTGCTGTAGGACTGGCCATAATTTTAAGGGTTTATCATTATTTTAAAACCACTAGTCTGGATCGAGTGAGTGAATTAAAAGGATAATTGGAAGTGAACAGTAGAGAGCTATTACATAACTTGCCCCTGAATTCAGCTACTGAAACAGCTCTGTTGGTGGTGGCTTTGCCTTTTTTTTCCTTTTTATTATTAGTGCTTTCGGGTAAGCGTTTAAGACATTTAACCAGTCGACTGGCCACTTTCCTAATGGGCCTAAATGTTTTGTTGACTGCCTCTGTGGTTTGGCAATGTTGGAATCAACCTGTTCAACATAGTCGATTATCCTGGTTTCAACTGCTTTCCGAGAATTATAACCTGAATTTTACAGCCGGCCTTTTGATCGACAATATTACAGCTATGATGTTATTGGTTGTGGTATTTATTTCTTTTTTGGTCCATCTCTTTTCTATTGATTATATGGAAGGAGACGAAAATTATAAGCGGTATTTTTCTTTGCTGGGGTTATTTACAGCTGTCATGCTGGCTCTTGTATTGTCTGATAATTTACTGCTCATTTTCATTTTTTGGGAGTTGGTAGGCTTTGTTTCTTATCTTTTAATTGGTTTTTGGTTTAAAAAAACCTCTGCCTCTCGAGCTGCCACTAAGGCCTTTTTGGTTAACAGGATTGGGGATGTAGGATTTTTGGTAGGCATATTAATTTTGTGGGGTCAGTTTTCTACCCTTGATTTATCAGCCATTGAACAACTGATGGCAAATTCTCAATTTTCAAATGGAGAGTGGGTAGTGATTTTGCAACAAGGAACTCAAAGTATTACAAATACTATCGATTCTTCCTGGTTGACCATAGCTTCCTTGGCTCTCTTTTTAGGGGTAATGGGAAAATCCGCCCAATTCCCTTTAATGGCATGGCTTCCTGATGCTATGGAAGGTCCCACGCCGGTTTCAGCATTAATTCATGCAGCAACTATGGTAGCAGCAGGTGTGTATTTGCTGGCCAGGGTTTTCTTTTTGATAGATGTGGAAGTTCATTTGGTCATAGCTATTGTGGGGGTTCTTACCGCCTTTATGGGAGCAGTAGGTGCTTTTACCCAACATGATATTAAAAAAGTGCTGGCCTTTTCTACAATATCTCAATTGGGATTTATGGTAATGGGAATGGGTGTAGGTGCTTATAGTGCCGCTTTATTTCATCTGATGACGCATGCTTTCTTTAAGGCTTGTTTGTTTCTGGCTTCAGGTGCCGTTATTCATGCCATGCATGATGTTTTGCACAATTTACAATACGAAGGAAAGAAAATTCACCTCGATGCACAGGATATGCGATATATGGGTGGACTTAGAAAAAAGATGCCTGTTACTTTCTGGGCATATTTGACTTCAACCCTGGCATTGGCTGGTGTCCCTTTTTTTTCCGGCTTTCTTTCTAAAGATGCGATTTTGACCGGGGCTTTATCCTGGGCTAAAGTGATGGCTGCTGGTGGCCATTGGGCTTATTACCTGGTTCCTATTTTAGCCTTTTTAGCAGCTATGATGACGGCTATGTATATGGGACGACAGCTGCTATTGGTGTTTTTTGGAGAATTTCGTTTGCCCAGCTTAAATGAACAATGTAAAAATGCAGGACAGTATTTGAAAGATGTTACTTTAAAAATGAAGGTTCCCCTTCTCACTTTGACGATAATGTCGTTTGGGGTGTTGTATGCTGCTAATCCTTTTTTGAAACAGGAAGCCTGGTTCTTAAGTGCTATTGGCTACCCCAAAATATTAGCTCCTGGTCTGGATGCTAAAACCTATTTCTTGGCTTTAGAACAGACCGAAGAACAACTAAAAGTCTTGGTATTCCTTCTAACGGTAGTTTTGGCAAGTTTAGGGTTCTTTTGGGCCTATCGAAGATATCATGGAGGGACTTCATATACCAGGAATTATCTTTACAGAGGTGATCCTGAAAATATTTGGCAAAAGATTTCACATCATAATTGGTTTTTGGATGATGTATATCAATCGTTCACCAGATTTAATCAAAGGCTTGCCTTGCTGTCAAATCAATTTGATAAAAGGGTAGTGGAGGGGACTAATTTAGGTTTGCAATGGTTTAATGGAAAATTAGCTAAATTCGCATCATCTTTTGAGCTAAAGGTTTTGAATGGGCTTTCCGATGCTTTTGGTATTTTTCATATAATATTGGCTCATTTTATGGTATTGATAGATCGCTATGTGATAGATGGATTTGTATCGACAGTGGCATGGATTAGTGGATTTATAGGTTTGTTGGGGAAAAGTTTTCAAAGAGGAAAGGTACAGCAATATGTACTTTGGACCTTTGTTTCTTTAATTCTGGTTTTAGCTTTTTTGCTTTTTTAGAGCCTTTGTCTAAAAGCAATTATATAGTAATGGTATTTTTCGTATGACACAACACTTACTGTCACTTATCATTTTTTTGCCTCTAGTAGGGGCTCTGGGTTTGCTTTTTGTACCTCATCATAAAGAAAAGGTATTTAAGTATACAACCCTTTGCATTACCTTTTTTCAGGTAGTTTTGGCAGGATTGATTTATCAAGCTTTTGAGTTTGGATCAGGAATACTGAAAGGAGTAAATGTAGAAAAGGAATTTCAATTAATAGAAAAAGCCGATTGGATTAGTATAGACCTGGGAAAATTGGGGAAACTATCCATTGATTATTTCTTAGCTATTGATGGCCTGAGTGTGATGATGGTTATCTTAGCGGCTATTGTGCTTTTTATTGGAGTACTCGCTTCTTTTAGACTTACTAAAAAAGTAAAAGCTTACTTTTTATTGTATTTGCTTCTGAGTTCAACCATTATGGGCTGTTTTGTGGCTCTGGACTTCTTTTTGTTTTATCTCTTTTTTGAGTTTATGTTGTTGCCTATGTACTTCCTTATTGGCCTATGGGGTGGAAAGCGAAGTGGATATGCTGCAATTAAATTCTTTTTGTATACACTTGCAGGTTCGGTATTGATCTTGTTGGCAATGATTGGGCTGTACATTTCCGTTATTGATCCTGCGGAAACGGCAGTTTCTATAGGTTTAATCTCCCATATCTCTGAAGCTAATCCTCAGATAATTGCCAAGGTTCAGGAGATGTTGGCGGGGAATCAGATTTCATCTTCCAATATGGTGCATACCTTTAATATGGTGGCAATGATGGATACTGCTAACTTTATTCCTGGTTCAATTTTGAGCACAGTGGGCGGAAGTGTTTTCTTTGGTCTTTCAGCTCGTTTGTTGGCCTTTTTATTATTATTTATCGGTTTTGCGGTAAAATTGCCAGTGGTACCTTTACATACTTGGTTACCGGATGCACACGTGGAGGCACCAACAGCTATTTCGGTGGTTCTAGCAGGTGTTTTATTGAAAGTCGGTGGTTATGGCATGTTAAGAACGGCTTATAGTATGTTTCCAGAAGGGGGATTTTATTTTGCCTGGTGGGTTGGATTACTGGCTATGATATCTATTATTTACGGCGCTTACAATGCATTGGCTCAAAAAGATTTAAAGCGGCTTGTAGCGTATTCATCGGTCTCCCATATGGGTTTTGTATTGTTGGGGTTTGCTGCTTTGACAGCAGAAGCCATCAATGGAGCCTTGTTTCAAATGTTTAGTCATGGTTTGATAAGTGCCATACTATTCTTGATTACAGGGGTGATTTATGATAGAACGGCCGATCGAGGTATAGAGCATTATAGTGGATTGGCAGGTCGTATGCCTTATTTTACAGTAATCGTTGTGATAGCCTTTTTTGCCTCATTGGGTTTACCGGGCTTTTCAGGATTTATTGCCGAGGTATTGGTATTTCTTGGAGCGTTTAGTTCTTCCATACAATTTGGAATTTTACCAAAGTGGATGGTGATTTTGTCTACTCTGGGACTAATTTTAGGGGCTGCCTATTATTTATGGACATTGCAGCGTATGTTTTTTGGGAAGTTTTGGGCAAGGGAAGAGGCCTGGAAGGCCAAATTGACCGATTTAACTAGTCGGGAATTGCTTATGTTGGTGCCATTGGTCCTTTTGGTAATTCTTTTTGGGGTGATGCCTAAGTTTTTCCTGGATCCTGTAGGGGAGTCGGTGAGCCGATTGGTAGAATATGTCCAAGTGGTGGGACGGGATAGTTTAACCCTATTAATTCCTTAATAATATTGGATAATTAAAAGTCCGAGAAGATATAACATTACCTATACTAAAGAGTAACAAATTTTTGGATCTCTAGCAGTTAAAGCCTTCATTTTTTTAAAGATAAATGAGGTGGTAAGAATAAGAAAAAAGAATGTCAAAGGGAGTTTAACTCCTTACTGAATATATTGAAATCAACAGCATCGGGAAAGTAGGAAGAGTTCTTGTAGCATCTACATGATCTCATGCCTCCTTAAATTTTACTAAGGAAAAAGTGTTTGAGAATTTCGATTATACGGGGCTAAATGCCACTTTAGAGAATGTGCTGGGCAGTGTGGCTCAATTGATGCCGGAACTATTGTTGGCAACCTTTATTTTGTTATTAATTCTAATTGATTTAATCTTTAAAAATACTCCTAAAAGTATTTTTTCAATTATCAGTTTATTAGGGTTAGCTGGTGTTTTATTTTTTACCCATAGACAAGGGAATCAATTAACTGAAGCAACAGCCCTTTTTGGTCAAATGCTTCAATTGGATCGGTTGGGCGTTATATTGAAATATTTGTTTGGGATTTCAGGTATTCTAACTGTTTTTCTAAGTTGGAGTAAAGAGGAGAAGGATTGGCATGAAAAAGGAGAGTATTTTGCCTTGGTTTTTGGGCTTTTATTAGGAGCCTTCCTGATGGTGATGACAACCAATCTGCTCATGATCTTTTTAAGTATTGAGTTGGTTTCCATTTCTTCTTACATTCTGGCAAATTTCACTCAAAAAAGAAAAAGTGCAGAGGCAGGCATCAAGTACCTGGTCTTTGGAGCGACAGCTTCTGCGGTAATGCTTTATGGGCTTTCTTTTTGGTATGGATTTAGTGGGACATTGGACTTTACTTCTTTCCAGTTTATAAATGGCCTCCAGTCAGCCCCCCAATTACCGGTATTGGTTGCCAGTTTTATGGTCTTTGCAGGTCTACTTTTTAAAATTACAGCTGTTCCCTTTCATTTTTGGACTCCGGATGTTTATGAAGGAGCACCCACACCTATTGTAGCGCTTTTTTCTGTTGTTCCTAAAATAGCAGGTCTGGGCTTGTTAATACGTCTTTTAGGAATTTCTTTTCAACAAAACATTTTGTGGTCAGAATCTATCATATGGAGGGATGTTCTGGGTGTTCTAGCTATATTAACTATGGTGGTAGGGAATTTTTCTGCCCTGTGGCAAAAAAATGCTAAACGAATGATGGCTTATTCCTCCATTGGTCATTCTGGTTTGTTTTTAGCAGGTATTCTGGCCTTTTCTGCCTTTGGCATTCAAAGCTTACTTTTTTATGCTTTTGTGTATATGCTAATGAATTTTGCAGCGTTCTATTTAATCGAAATGGTAGAGGATAAGACAGGGAAGGTGATGATTAATGATTACCAAGGTTTAGGTTTAAGGATCCCCTTTCTAGGCGCCTTGTTTGTTCTGGTAATGATTGCATTGACGGGATTGCCGCCTACTGCTGGTTTTACGGCTAAATTGCTGATTTTTTCAGCTTTGACCGAATCTTATCAGGAGGTACAAAGTCCTATCTTACTTTACCTGATTATTACCGGACTTATTAGCACGGTGGTTTCTCTTTTCTATTATTTAAAAATTCCTTATGTAATGTTTTTTAAGGGAAATGCTGAAGATAGTCTGAAAATGAAATTAAATGTGGGTAATAAAGTACTAGCTTTGCTCTTGGTGACATCTTTATTACTTTTGTTTCTAAAATCAAACTGGTTAACAAACCTAATCGATCATATAAACTACTTTTAACCCCGATGAGTGACGTTATTAAGCATGAATGTGGGATCGCCTTGATCCGATTGCGTAAACCATTGGAATACTATGCCGAGAAGTATGGTACGCCTTTTTACGCAACTAATAAGCTGTATCTTTTAATGGAGAAACAGCATAACAGAGGGCAGGATGGTGCCGGGGTAGCAAATATCAAATTGGGAGTAAAGCCAGGTACCCGATTCATTAGTCGATATCGTTCAATTGATTCCAAGCCTATTGAAGATATTTTTAAGAAGATTGGAAAAAAGTATAAGAAGGCTAAGGCAGAAGGAGGTGAACTGGCCAATGATCCTCAATGGCTAAAAGAAAATGCTGCCTTTAGTGGGGAAGTGTGGTTAGGACACCTGCGTTATGGTACTTACGGAAAAAATAGCGTGGAAAATTGCCATCCAATGTTAAGGCAAAATAATTGGAGAAGCCGAACCCTTGCCGTGGCAGGTAACTTTAACATGACCAATGTAGAGGAGCTTTTTGATAAATTGGTAAAATTGGGTCAGCATCCAAAAGCAAAGTACGATACGGTAACTGTGATGGAAAAGATTGGTCATTTTCTGGATGAAGAGAATCAATTACTTTTCGATAAATACAAATACGAGTATTCAAATCAGGAGATTTCAAAGATTATTGAAGGTGAAATTGACCTGGGAAGAGTACTGCGTAGGGCTTGCAAGGATTTTGATGGCGGTTATGCTATGGCTGGAGTTACTGGCTATGGGGCTTCGTTTGTGGCTCGTGATCCGGCTGGAATTCGTCCGGCTTATTATTATCAGGATGAGGAAGTGATCGTAGTGGCTTCCGAAAAGCCAGCAATCAAGACAGCATTTAATATTGATTATTCTGAAATTAAAGAAATAAAGGCCGGTCATGCGTTAATTATTGATCAGAATGGTGACTTTAGCGAAAAACGCTTTATTGATCCATTGGAAAAGAAATCTTGTAGTTTTGAACGTATTTATTTCTCTAGAGCTTCTGATCCAGAAATTTACCGAGAACGTAAGAAATTGGGAAAATTGCTTATTCCTCAAGTAATGAAATCTATTGATTCTAATTTAGAAGATGCTGTTTTCTCATATATCCCAAATTCAGCAGAGATAGCCTTTATGGGGATGACCGAGGGATTGGAAGAATACGTAAGTGATGAGAGAAGGAAGGCCGTTGAACAGGGAAACATTAAAGGGGAAGAGCTAAATAAACTGTTGGCGCTTCGGCCCCGGGTAGAGAAGCTGGTAATCAAAGATGCTAAATTGAGAACTTTTATCACCGATGACGAACATCGAAATGATTTGGTTGCTCATGTTTACGATACTACTTACGAGGTGATCCAAAAACAAAAGGATACACTGGTGGTAATTGATGATTCTATCGTGAGGGGAACAACCCTTGAGAGAAGTATTCTCAATATCCTGGATAAGTTGCAGCCTAAAAAAATAGTGATAGTTTCTTCTGCCCCACAGATTCGATTTCCAGATTGTTACGGTATAGATATGTCCAAGATGGGTGAATTTGTCGCTTTCCGGGCTGCACTAGCCTTATTGAAAGAGAAAGGCATGGAGGGTTTACTTGATGAAGTGTACGAAAAATGTAAAGCTTCTTTGGAGAATCCGGAACAACCGAACTTTGTAAAAGGGATTTACGAGCCTTTCACCTATGAGGAAATCTCTGAGAAAATTGCACAAATCGTTAAACCAGAAAACCTGAATGCAGAATTAGAGGTCATTTATCAGACCGTGGATAACTTACATAAATCCTGTCCGGAGCATCTAGGTGACTGGTACTTTACTGGGGATTATCCTACCCCAGGAGGAAACCGGGTTGTGAATAAAGCCTTTGTGAACTTTATGGAAGGTAAATTGGTAAGAGCTTATTAAGAATTAGAAATTAATATCAATAATTTCGTGAAAAAGCCCACCTATCAAAGGATGGGCTTTTTTAATTTGCTTTGTCCAGTCCATTTGGTTTTTTCCTTTATATAACCTGCCTCAGTAGACTGATCCTATTTTCCAGAAAAATCCTTTTTTATGCCTTCATCATTCATAATTGGGAAATAGGCTATTACCAATTCCGGAAGATGAAATTCAAATTTTTAAAGATTTTTTAAATTTTCATTTGGGGTTTTAAGCGGACTTATTACCGCTGTTATAATAACCTCTTAAATATTAGTACTAATGGAAGTGTTTTATCAGAATTTTTGTTAAAAACTAGGAGGAAAGGTTTTTTCGTAGGAGTGCAAATTTTTAGCCACCTATTTAAATTGAATTAAATCATGTTTACAATAAAGCGTTTAATATCGTTCTTCTTCTTATTGTTTTTATTTTTTCTGATTTCCTGTGAAGAAGAAAAAGAAAAAAAAGAGGAAGAGATAGACAAAATGGTCCTTTTAACAGAAAAGGAATGGAAACTGAATAATTATCAGGTTTTAAATGAGGAAGGCCAAGATATCTCTTTTATGGTTCAGCCATTAATATTACAAACTTATAAAATTGATCTTTCGGAAGGGTTCTCTCTAAAATTTGAAGGGGATGGAACTGGGATAGCAAACCTGGTTATGCAGGAGGACGGAAGTAATGTCCCTAAAACAGTTGATTTTACCTGGAATTTTAATGAGGACAGGTCTAAAATAACCCTTCACTCTGTGGGCGAAGATTTATTGTTTTTGAGTGGAGAAATAGGTTCCGAAGAAGAAGTTAGCCAGGAATTTGAAATTACTCAACTCGATGAGATGCAGCTAAATTTAAAAGGATCTATGGCTGCCCTTGAAGATCAGAGTATCTCGACAGTGAATTATTTTTTTGAGCATTAGAATTATAGTAAATGTATTGAAGGGAGCGTTTTTCCTCTTTTTTTGATGGTATTGTACCTCCTAAATTCCAATTGGCCTTTTTGGGGAAATTCCTTATAATCCGTTTTTCAAAAATAGAAGGGGGGACGCATTCCTTTTCTATTGCTAAAGTCAATTAAACCTATTTGAATAATAAAATTACCACTTTTGCTTTCTTATCATTTCAATTAATACCCCTACAAAGTGAATAGGTAACAATTAAAGGATACTTTTCTTTATTAGAGATCCCTCAGTATCATAAATCCAATTTGTTTTTAGATTATTTAAGGTGTACGGTACTTTTGTTACCATATTGAAAGAAATTATTTATGATTTATTCTTCATTTGCCGTTATATTACCTTAAAATTGTATTTAATTTTGTACCTGTACTTTTTAATTAATTAATTTTTATAAAATAAAAATTGTTTTATGACTGGGAAATTACGACTTCTACCTGGGATTTTATTTGCGTTTTCTCTCCTTTTGTTTTCTTGTAATAAGGATAAAGAGGAAGAAATGGACAAAACCGCATTATTGACCGAAAAAGAATGGTTTATTGAT
>NZ_SMMB01000916.1 GCF_009711365.1 Xanthovirga aplysinae
TTTTATTAATTATTATCATAGGGTCGTCTTGCGCGTCTTCGTATAAAAATATTAATCCAACTAATTTGTATTATCAGGCAAAAACAGAAGAAAATGGATTGATATTTGAATATAAATATGACGTTTTAAGGGAGAAGAAAAATAAGAAATATGCAAAAAAGGAGTCCAAAAAGGGAATAAAAGTAGTGGGCGTTAAAATTACTAATAATACAGGTCAAGCTTTGACTTATAATGAAGATCTTAAACTTTTTTCCGCAGGTTACGCTATTAGCCCCATTGAGCCTCAATTTGTATATGGAGAGTTGAAACAAGGAGTACCTATTTATTTACTTTATTTACTGTTAACTCCTTCAAAATTTAATTATTGGGAATCTGAAAATGGTGTGGTTAAAAATCAATCTTCTTTCCCTATTGGTTTGATATTAGGTCCAGGTATTAGTGGTGGAAATATGCTGGTTGCGGGTACTGCAAATCAAAATTTTTTGAAAGAATTAAAAACAAAAAACCTTATAGGTAAGGAGATAAAAAATGGAGAGACAGTTTCCGGTTTAATTGGTATGAGAAATATGGGTTATGCCCCGTTAGAGTTAAAGGTTATAGAGTCAACAGTTGAGAATTGATTCTTTTGTGATTGGAGCAAGGTTTACACCGGGTTCTCATTTTTTTATCACCTGGTGTAAATTATTACTTTTTGTAGACTTCAAACTCCTTTTTTGTCAGCCGATACTGTACCAGACTTTAGTATTGCTCCTCCTTTTTGACATTCATTTCAAACTTCGCTTTTCATTAAGTTTTCCTTAAGGGTTTCCGGGATAGAGGCTGGCCTACGATTTTCATAATCAAAACATACCATTCCCGTTTTACCACGAGCAATTTCTTTCCCTGAATTTTGCCCACTTAATCTGTAAATCAGATCAAAGCTAACTTTTGATAGTTCAGTTGCAGCAACTTCAATGATTATTTTTTCCCCATAGAAAGTCTCCGATTTATACATTATTCCTGAATCTGCCATGATCAAACCAATACCGTTTAAATTCAATTCGTCCTTATAGCCCAGCCATTGAAAGTATTGTACCCTGGCCTCGTGCATTAGCGATAAGATAGTGTCATTTCCTACATGTTTTCCATAATTCAAATCGGTGATGCGCACAGGAATGAAAGTTTGAAAGGGAAACTTTTCTGGTAAATTAATTTTTATTCTTGCCATGGTTATTCAATGTGATCTTTGATTAAATGAATACGTTTCTTATTGGAAAACTTTCTATCGTTAATGGAAATTAAGGATTAGGAATTTGCAAAAGGAAAAATGTGTTATTCCAACTTTAAAGCTATATAAAAAAACAATTTGTTGAATGCCTTACAGACCTTTGTTAATTTCTCTTTTATGAAAGGGCTAAATATATGGAGGAACATTTTAAGCTGTGAAGTTTTCCTTAAAAATAAGTTGGTCATCCCTTAATTAATGACAAAATGGCATTTGGATTTAATTTTTTGGTGTTTAAACTGACATAATTTCCGTATTTTAGCCCTGGTTTTTAAATGGATTATCATTTGATGGGTAAAAATTACAGAAAGGAAAAAATAAAAATACCGAAACCATGAACCTGAAAGACTACACTATAAAATCACAGGAGGCGATTCAAAAGGCTGTTGAGATAGCGTCAGCCAATGGCCAACAAGCTGTGGAAAACGGTCATTTATTGAAGGCCATATTAGCCACTGATGAAAACGTTATTGACTTTTTATTGAAGAAACTAGGGGTGCAAAAACAGTCGCTGGAAAATCAATTGGAAGCCGTTATTGATGCTTATCCAAAGGTTTCTGGTCAGCAGCCTTATCTTTCCAATGATACTTCTGCCACTTTACAAAAAGCAACAGCATACCTCAAGGAATTTAAAGATGATTTTGTAGCTGTGGAGCATATCCTGCTTGCTATGGTAAGCGCTAAAGATAAAGTAGGGCAATTGCTCAAAGAATTGGGCCTTAATGAAAAGGAACTGAAAGCGGCTATTAAGGAACTTAGAGGAGGTAGTAGAGTAACTGACCCTAATGCCGAATCCAAATATCAAGCTCTTGAGCGGTACTCCATCAATTTGAACCAAAAAGCAAAAGAAGGGAAAATCGATCCTGTTATTGGGAGGGATGAGGAAATTCGAAGAGTTTTACAAATTTTGGCTCGAAGAACAAAAAATAACCCCGTTCTTCTGGGGGAGCCTGGCGTAGGAAAAACTGCCATTGTAGAGGGAATGGCTCAGAGGATAGTAGATGGAGATGTTCCGGAAAATCTTAAATCCAAAACTATCATTTCCTTGGATATGGGATTGTTAGTAGCGGGGGCAAAATACAAAGGTGAATTTGAGGAAAGGCTTAAATCCGTGATCAAGGAAGTGACGGATTCTGAAGGTGAAATTATTTTATTCATCGACGAAATTCATACCCTCATTGGTGCAGGTGGAGGTGGTGAAGGTGCCATGGACGCCGCGAATTTGCTAAAACCAGCACTGGCTCGAGGAGAATTGCATGCCATTGGGGCCACAACTTTGAATGAATATCAAAAATATGTAGAAAAGGACAAGGCTTTGGAACGTCGTTTCCAAAGTGTGATTGTGGATGAGCCGAGTGTAGAAGATTCCATTTCTATTCTTCGAGGGATAAAGGAAAAATATGAATTGCACCATGGAGTTCGAATAAAGGACGATGCGGTAATTGCTGCTGTAGAACTTTCTAATCGTTATATCTCTGATCGTTTCCTCCCAGACAAAGCCATTGACCTGATGGATGAATCCGCTTCTAAGTTACGTATTGAAATGGATTCTATGCCGGAGGAGCTGGACGAATTAGAACGTAGAATAATGCAATTTGAAATTGAGCGGGAAGCTATCCGTAGGGAAAAGGATAAAGAAAAGGAAGCTCGTCTCAATAAAGTAATTGCTGAACTGACGGATAGCCGAAATGCTTTGCGGGCGAAGTGGGAAAATGAGAAGGCTGTCATCAATGGAATCAGAACAGAGAAGGAAGCAATTGATCGTTATAAAATTGAAGCTGAACAGGCAGAACGTGGCGGAGATTATGGACGTGTAGCAGAAATCCGCTATGGTAAAATTACCGAAAGCGAAAATAAATTGAAAGCCTATCAGGAGCAGTTGAAAAATATGCAGGAAACTTCCTTATTAAAAGAAGAGGTAGATGCGGAAGACATTGCAGAAGTGGTTGCCAAATGGACGGGAATTCCTGTAGCCAAGATGCTGCAAAGTGATAGAGAGAAATTATTGCAACTTGAAGAAGAGTTGGGTAAGCGTGTGGCCGGTCAGGAAAATGCCATTACGGCTATTTCTGATGCAGTTCGAAGAAGCAGAGCTTCCCTTCAGGATCCAAATCGTCCTATTGGATCTTTTATTTTCCTCGGGTCCACAGGAGTGGGTAAAACGGAATTGGCTAAGTCTTTGGCTGAATATCTTTTTAATGATGAAAATGCCATGGTTCGGATTGACATGTCCGAATATCAAGAAAGACATACCGTAAGCCGTTTAATTGGAGCTCCTCCAGGATATGTGGGATACGAAGAGGGTGGACAACTTACTGAGGCAGTTCGTAGGAAACCTTATTCTGTAGTATTGCTGGATGAAATCGAAAAGGCCCATCCCGATGTATTTAACATTTTACTTCAGGTATTGGATGATGGTCGATTAACGGATAATAAGGGGCGTACGGCCAATTTTAAGAATACCATTATCATCATGACTACCAATATTGGTTCTCATCTGATCCAGGAAAATTTTGAAAAATTGACTCCTGAAAATGAGGAAGAAGTGGTTAGAAGAACTGAGCATGAGGTTATGGAATTGTTAAAGAAAACTGTGAGACCAGAATTTCTGAATAGGGTGGATGAAATCATCACTTTCCGTCCACTTTCCAAAGCCGATTTGCGAAAAATTGTTTCCATACAGTTCCGACAGATTCAAAAACGGCTTGAAGACAGTGGAATGAGATTAGAAGCCAGTAAGGAAGTTTTAGACTATTTGGGAGAACAAGGATATGACCCTCAATTTGGAGCTAGGCCACTGAAAAGAGTGATGCAACGGCAAATTCTTAATGAATTGTCCAAAGAGATTATTTCTGGAAATGTCCATAAAGAATCAGTGATAGGCCTAAGTTTAAATAAAAATAATCAGATTGAATTTATGAATCTCGATCAGGTGGATATTCCTTCGGAAAACCCGGAGGAAGAGAATTAAAGGAGAAGGACTTTGAAAAAAGAGGCTGAATCAAAAGGAACTTTTGGACAGCCTCTTTTTTTAATAACAATAATTAGTAACAAAATTCCTCTCTAATTTTCAATGGTACATCTCCTTGAATTGTATTTTCCTTTCCCTTGTCATTGGTGGTTCCAAAACTGAAAAATTTAACTTGATTGAGTTTTAAATTTTTCTTCTTTAAGTACAGGTTTTATCATTTTAATTTGTCTCAATTTTAGAACTAGGGTTAAAACACCGCTGTTTCAATAAAGGATTGATCAATTAAATGTGGATGAAACAAAAAAGCGAATCCCAGTTATTTAATGAAAAGATTGAATTCTTAGAAAATCAACTTCACGCCCTAAATAAAAAGATTAATACTCCAAAAAAGATAGAATGGTGGAAAAAAAACATTCCTTTAACAATTTGTTTAATAGCATTAGTTTCATCTCTGATTTTTAACGTCGCTATTTTAAGGAAAAGTCACTTTAAAAAAGGGTCAGACTTTAAAGCTGAGAAAATTAAAGAAGTTGAAAATTTAACCTTGGCTATATTAGATGTTTTTGAGGCAGGAGAATATTTACTTCCGAAGCCATCAATGGATATTCTGGGGACTTATAATAACTACAGAAGGGAAATTTATGTAAAAAAAATTATTAGAGCAATGGCGCAAATTGACCACAAATTCTCCACTAATATTTATGGGATTGTTGGTAAACAGTTAGAATCAGAGGGTCAATTTGCTGAAGCTATAAAATATTTTGGGCTGGCAAGGGAAAATGCAAGAAACCCAATATCAAGAGCACTTGCATTTCGGGAATTAGGAAATATTTATGGACTATTTGATACAAAGATTTATAATTACGATTCTTCTAATTATTATTGGAAACAATCTCTAATAACTTCAGACAGTATAATTGGAGATAAAAAATACTACTTCAAAGGGTATGCTTACTTTTTGCGAGGTCAAAGGTCCTATCTTCAAGGCTATCACGATAATGCTATTGCTTTAATGGATTCAGCCATAATTGAATTTGAAAAAATGAGTGACTACAATCCCTGGAAATGGGAAAGTTTAGATAGGGTGGATGGTTTTCTTGAGATTACCGAATAAGAACCCTTTATCATAATATCAAAAAACTTTCTAACTGCAAAAGAAGGGTGGAAGTAATTGATATAATGTAGATATACCACA
>NZ_SMMB01000862.1 GCF_009711365.1 Xanthovirga aplysinae
AAATGCGTTAATTCCTCCGCTCCCATTTTTTCAATTCCTTCTTTAAAGGCCTGCATGTTTTTCATATAGGCATCAATTACAGGGAGAATTTTTTCTTTGTTTTGTAAAAAGATGGGAGTCCACATTTGAGCAGAACTTTTGGCCAGACGCACTGTGGATTCAAAACCGCCACTAGCTAAATCGAAAATGGTGGATTGGCTTTTTTCCACTTCCAACACCGTTTGAGCAAGTACAAAGGAGGTAATATGAGAAATATGAGAAACGTAAGCTACGTGTTCATCGTGCTCATCTGCATTCATGTATTTTACCTTCATTTCCAGTACTTCTTCATAAAGTTGTTGAACTTTTTTCAATGCATTTTTGGAAGCTCTTGCCTGGTTACAAATAATAGCAACCTTACCCTTAAATAAATCATCAATAGCAGCTTTTGGGCCTGAATTTTCTGTTCCCGCCATAGGGTGAGCTGGAACAAAGGCAGAATGATTGGGTAGGTCTTTAATGCTATCACAGATGGCCTTTTTTGTTGAACCTACATCCGTCACCACAGCATTTTTTGGTAACAGTGCCATGATTTGAGGTAGCAGTTTTAAGATAGCGTTTACAGGAATGGCCAGAATAACCAGTTCTGATTTTGAAATGGCTTCATTTAACTGGCAAATCTCATCTACTAGTCCCAACTGTAGGGCTTCTTTCTGATGTTGTTTATTTTGATCTACTCCAATTATTCGATGGGCAAAACCCTTTTTTCTAACCTCTTTTGCGATCGATCCCCCGATTAAGCCCAAACCCACAATAATAATATTCATAATAAAAAGTTTAATTATTCTTCTTACACTTACATTTCCTTTTCTTCCAAATCTAATTCACTTAATACCTTTTGAATTCTTTTATGCGCCTCTCCTAGTGTATTTAAATTGGAGCATAAGGAAATCCTAATAAAACGTTTACCATTTGAGCCAAAAATGAAACCAGGAGTTAGAAATACCTTTGCCTTGGAAAGAATGTTGTCAATAAAACCTTCAACTTCAGATATGCCATCAGGGATTTTTGCCCAAAGGAACATTCCTACCTGCTCTTCAGCTGCTTTACACTTTAATAATTCTAAAATAGAAAGTGCCGATTTTTTTCTTTTTGAATACTCCTTGTTCCTATCATTATGCCATTTGATGGAATTGTTTAATGCTTCTACTGCCGCTAACTGAAGGGGAAAAAACATGCCAGAGTCCACGTTACTTTTTACTTTTATGATGGCTTCAACATAATCCTTATGGCCTCCTACCATTCCAATACGCCAACCGGCCATATTATGGGATTTGCTCAATGAGTTTAATTCAATTGAAACTTCTTTGGCTCCCTCGCATGAAAGTATACTTAAAGGTTGATTTTTATTTAAAACCAAACTGTAAGGGTTATCGTGGCATAAGAGAATTTTATGTTTTCGAGCAAATTGTATTAGAGCCTCAAACGTTTCACGATTAGCTTCTGCTCCTGTTGGCATATTCGGATAATTTAACCACATCAATTTCACATGATTAAGATCCATCTTTTGAAGCGCTTCCAGGTCAGGCATCCAACCATCTTCTTCTTTTAAGTCATATGTGATTAGGTCTGCTCCTAGCAGACGACTTGCAGCAGCGTATGCAGGGTAACCAGGGTCGGGAACTAAAACACCATCTCCTGGATTGAGAAAGGCCATGGAGATGTGCATAATACCTTCTTTGGAACCTAATAGAGGCAACACTTCAGTTTCTGCATTCAAAAAAACATTATAAGTGGTATTATACCAGTTTGAAAAAGCTTGTCTTAATTGCGGTATTCCTTTATAGTTTTGATAGCCATGGGTATTTTTTTGAAAAGCTGCCTCACTTAGTTTTTTAATGGTTGCAGATGAAGGAGCCATATCTGGACTACCTATACCAAGATTTATCACTTTTTCTCCACGTTCTTCCATTTGAGCTATTTCTCTAAGTTTTTTGGAGAAATAGTATTCTTGAACATTTCCTAAACGATCTGCTTTGTTGATTATCATCTTATTTGAAATAAAAAAAGCCCGGTCCTTTTCGGAACCGGGCTGTTACATTTTATACTTTTATCAAATGAACACAACTACTCTGTTCCGAAATGGAGAATTCGGTAATAGTAGTAATAATATGTGTTCAGTTTCTTCATTGTTTTCCTAGATATGCGCAAATATAAGTATATGAAGATCAAAAATAAAAGTGTTTCTCGCAATAAATGAACTGGTTATAAAAATTTAGAAGCTTCCTCAACTTTATTAGGGATTAAGTATGTATCACTGAAAAAGCCTGCTAGCAATCCTTTTCCTTTTAAAGGTAAGGTCTTTAACAAGACACAGGGAGGAAGAAAGTAACACTATTTTGATGTTATGGAACCAAACCTTACTTGTTAGATATAGCCTTAAAAAAATAATAGTGAATAAATGCAACTTGACACACCTCTCAGAGGTTAATTGCAAGAGGTAAAATATTTCAATTTAAAGGATAAAAACCTATTTAAAAAGGTTCTGAAAAATGAAGCCATTAAAACTGAATATTGATAAAACTGCTTTGGTAATTATTGACCTACAAAAGGGAATTGTTGGTTTAAAAGGAAAGCCTAATGAAATAGATGTTATTGTCAGTAATGCGGCTAAGCTTGCAGATAAATTCCGTTCAAAGAGAGGTTTGGTAGCCTTGGTTAATGTGGATTTTCAAAATGGAAAAGACGCTCTTAATCCCATCCTGGATGAACCTTTGCCTCCAAGAGATTTACCACAAGATTGGTCGAATATTGTTCCTGAATTATGCCCCAAAAAGGGCGACTTGTTGATTACTAAACGGCAGTGGGGGGCCTTCTTTGGCACAGAACTGGATTTACAACTCCGAAGAAGGGGAATTGATACTCTACTTCTATGTGGGATATCCACAAACATAGGTGTTGAAACTACAGCCAGAGAGGCTTATCAAAGAAATTATAATCAAATATTTGTTGTTGATGCCATGAATGCCTTATCTCGGGAAGAACATGACCATACTATTAAATATATTTTTCCAAGGATGGGAAGAAATCGCTTAACTCAAGAAGTGTTACAAGTCCTATAAATAAATTATGGGCTGGTATGGGTGCTAGATAATGCTCCTTTGAGAAATGGAGGTTAAAGTATCTTTTTAAAGATTTTAACTTTTTATCATCATCCTATTTTCCCTTACTTCTTCATTTTTTCGTTTCCCCTAATCATTGTACACTATTCCTTTCTCTTCTTCGGGGTTTCCCGAATTTTTTTTATCTTAACATGTCTCACCTAAATTCTTCTTCCCATGAAAAAGGTATTCTATGGAACCGTATTTATTCTGCTATTAGCCCTTTCAGGAGGGGCTTTTTATGCATCAGAAAGGCTTCCTATAATGAATGGATATGCGGCCAAGATGATGTGTTCTTGCGTTTTTGAGGCAGGTCGTAATCCGGAAGATGTTCAAAACGAGGATTTGAATTTTTCACCTGTTAATTATACTCGTAGCCAAATAGATAAAGAAAAAAAGACCGTAACCAGCACAGTTTTTGGATTTGGTGCCATAAAGGCAGTATTCAGGGAGGGTTTGGGCTGTACGCTTTTGGTAGAAGCTGAGGAAGGGAGTTTAAGGAAGCAAACTTTTCAAAAACCAGTGATTAACTTTGATCCTGATACTATTCTATGGCCTCAGGGTAATAAAATGAATATCAATGTTTCCAATGACTTTAATCGAAATCAGCTTGAAGCAGCTGTAAATAAAGTCTTCGGTGAGGACAAGAAAACCAAAGCTCTTTTGGTGGTACATGATAACCAATTGGTGGTAGAAAAATATGGAAAAGGATTTAACAAGGATACTAAAACACTGGGCTGGTCAATGACCAAAAGTATTACCAGTGCACTTGTCGGAATCCTGACCAAACAGGGAAAACTAGATATCCATCAGCCACTTGCCGTGGAAGCATGGAAAAAGGATAATCGAAAAACCATCACACTTCATCATTTGATGCAAATGAATAGTGGTTTAACATGGAGGGAAGATTATGGGGATATTTCGGATGTAACAAAAATGTTGTATAAAAAAGCTGATATGGGTAACTATGCTCTTCAAAGCAGCTTTGAAAAAGAACCTGGAGAAAATTGGTTGTATTCCTCTGGAAGTAGTAATATCGTTTCTTATCTTATTCGGAATGTTTTTGAAAATGATGACGAATACTTTTCTTTTCCATATAGGGAGCTATTTATGAAAATAGGAATGCACAGTATAACTTTAGAACCCGACGCTTCTGGAACATTTGTGGGCTCATCCTATGCCTTTGCTACCCCTAGGGATTGGGCTCGATTTGGAATGTTGTATTTAAATGATGGTGTCTGGAACGGGGAGCGTATCCTTCCTGAGGGATGGGTCGACTACTCAACAACTCCAGCCAAAGGGTCTGGGGGAAAATATGGTGTGCAGTGGTGGCTTAATCGATCAAAACATGAACTCCCGGACTGTCCTGAAGATATATTTTTTTGTGATGGTTTCCAAGGACAGCGAATTTATGTGGTACCCTCCAAAAAGCTAGTTGTGGTGAGATTAGGGTTCAAAAATATTGATTTGAATGAAATGATGGTAGAGATTTTAAAGGCTTTCCCTGACCAGAAAAAGGAACTTTCAGAAGGAGTATAACAATCGATTTAATTGGATTTCATGGGTGAATAAAAGTGCATTTGAATAGTTGATTTATTAATTATCTTCGTCAATTAAATTGTAGAATTCCGTTTTTTTAGAAGGCTGTTTTTATTATTTTTACTTAATATCTTATCTATTAACAATTAAGCTTCCTAGACTAATT
>NZ_SMMB01001026.1 GCF_009711365.1 Xanthovirga aplysinae
AATACAATCTTTCTATTTTGAAAACATTTTTCAAGGCAATAAAAGTATTTTAGAATAAAGAATTCCTATTAAGACATTTAAGTAGAATGGCATTTCAAAAGATAAAAAACCAGACACCACCAATTCAATGATTATCAACCTTTATACACGTAATTCTTATAATGAATAAGTGATCGGAAATCGGTTCTTCTGATTATCACTGTATCTATTTTGAGGGCTAACTCTCCCTTTTTTTGCTTAATTATTTCTTTTTACCCTATTCCTTTATTCCTTCAAATTTCGTTATTAAAACGAATAACCTTTTTCTGGCAATCTCTTTTATTTTAAAGGGAATGCACTTACTTTGTGCAGATTTTTTTTAGAAAAGCAATCTTCTATTATGAACAGGTCAAAAAAAGTACTTTTAATAGCCTTTATCATATTTATGACTATAATCCTTCTCCTAATTATCGATTTTAGTCGGAGAACATCCTTTCCAGGACATAAAGTTGAACCAAAAATAGAACAAAGTTCGGATAACAACACAGTAGATTGATTTCACCTGGCTAAACAATGAAAAATACTTCAAATTGAATTATTTTAAAAATTCCCAAAGACTTCCTCAGCGATCTTTTCACTAAAAATTTAATTACCTTAACTACCCTTTGGGTATAGAATTCTTATGAACCACAGCAGAAAAGAATATTTTGGAGAAATCCTTCAATCAGAAGGCTTTTCCTTTGAAAAGGATGCAACAGACCTTCTTACCATTGCCCGTTTAAAAAAATGGAAGGCCTTTGACTTATCTATGCAGGTTTATAAGGATCTATCAGGTATTAAGAATAATCTTCCTATTAAAGATCTTAATTGGGATTTTAAATTGAATCAAACAGTAGTACTGCTCGATAATTCCTCCCATTTCAATCGCTACCGTTCTATCACTCTTCGTAGCTCACTTTATCCTCAAATAAAAAGTTTTCCATTGGAGCCATATAGAAGGTACTGTCGAAAATATGAAAAAGAGTGCCTCAAATCAGCCATTAGAGTTGGGCTATGGGCCAACCCTGAAGCTGAGGAATATTTTGGAAAACCAGCTGAAGCTGGTGACTTTTTTGGAAATGGTTCTCCTGGCTGGAAGTTAACAGCGATCAATGCTTTTTTTCAGGATTTGGCAGCTTTTCATTATGGTTATCAATTAATCCGAATTTCGGTACATGATGAACTGTTTAGCGAGAATAAATTACAACGACTTGAAAAATTATTTGAAAGCAGAAATGAAAAAAGTAAAGAACTTCTGACCAAGTACTTACATCGGAGATTGACAGAAGTTAAAGCTTAAGAAATCAGTGGTAACTGCAGAAACGAAAGACTTTGTCCTCCTAATTCAAATCAATATTAATTCTACTAGAGCAGATATAAATGAAAAAGCTCTTCTAATCTTTGAGATCGTAGGAAAAAATACATTTTCAAAGATATTAGAAATCAATTCTGAATTTGAATTCCCAATTGGACAACATTTAATGATCCAAGACTAAATTTTGCCTACACCAACCAAAACTCCTTTAATTCAATAACTTCTGACTTTGACCAAATTGAGGGAAGTTTCAATTTTATTTCTTGGGGTATTAATCTGAATATTAGCAGCAAATTATACCTTTTATTCATGCTACTTTTAGGTGACCAACGTTGTTTTACTAAGAAAGGACCTACTATCTTATACTTTAATAAAATCTTATAAGGAATTTGAATCAAAAAGCCATATATTAATCTATAAATATCACCAATAAATAACAGAAAAATTATATGGAAAATAAAATTGGTATCTGGCTTGACAGCGAAAAATCATTTATAGTTTCGTTGTCCAAAAATGGAACAAACATTCGAACCATTGAATCAGAAGTTGAGAATCATGTCCGCTCTTCAGGAGGAGTAAGAAATGTATCCCCCTACTCCCATCAAAGTGGTTTTAACCCAAGAAAACTGGACGAAAGAAGGCAACAAAATCTTAAGGAGTATTTTTCGGAAATCATAAGAGACACCCAGGATGCATCGGAAATATTCATTTTTGGTCCCTCTAATGCAAAACTTGGTCTGGAGAAAGAGATGAAAAAACATAAGGGTTTAGCCAATAAAATAATGGCTGTAGAACCCGCCGATCAGATGACCGAAAATCAACTAGTGGCAAAGGTTAAAAAATTCTATAATAACCATTAACACTTTTTTGGCTAAGAGTTCAGCAATAAAAAGGCCAAAGGTTGAAAACCAAGTGTTGTAGAGATTAACAATCCAAAAAGGATCAGCTTTTATCGCTTCCCATACAGGAGGAAGGAAGATAATTAAGAAAAGGGAATGAGTAATTAAACATTTTATACTTATTCCCTCCTTTTTAAATTAGTCCCTTACAATTAAGATTTGGAAATCCCTGATTCTTTCAAAGCTTCCTTAAATTCATCTTCGGCTATTTCAAAAAAACCATCTTCCTCAATCATTTCTTGAACATCTGCCTCCGAAAGCTCATATTCATCACTTTCCCATGTTCCTTCCTCACAAAGAAGTTCAAACCCTTCATAGATGAATTCATCTGTGGGGCTTGAAAGGTTCTTTATCTGAAGATAAACTACTCCATCTTCAAAAATACATTTCAGGAATTTAATCGAATTTTCAGGCAAATTGATGGATTTCATCTAAATCAATATCTATTTGTTCCACAATAAATTTAAAATCGGCAGGATTATTCACATAATCCAGTTCATTAACATCTAAGATCAAAATACGGCCCCTACTGTAATCGCGGATCCACTTTTCGTATCTCCAATTAAGATTTTCAATATATTTTAAATCAATCGTTTTTTCAAAGTCCCTCCCTCTCACCTTTATCTGCTGTTCCAGTTTAGCAAGATCCGAGCGTAAATATATCAGCAAATCGGGCGGGGCCACCACCTGAGTCATGATCTGATAAAGGTCCATTAAGTTTCTAAAATCACGATCTGAAATAAATCCAGAATGAAAAAGGTTTTCGGCAAAAATTTCCGTTCCCTCATAAATAGTTCTGTCTTGAATAACAGTTTGCTTAGCTCTTTTAATACCCTCCAACTGGTGAAAACGATGATTTAGAAAAAACACCTCCAATTGAAAGGACCAACGGTGCATATCTAAATAAAAGTCCTTCAAATAAGGATTATTATCCACCTCTTCAAAAGCCCCTTTCCAACCGTAATAATCGGCCAGCATTTTTGTCAAAGTTGTTTTACCCGAACCGATATTTCCTGCCACAGCTATATGCATATAAACAACTTTTCTATAGGATTGAATAACAAATGATTAAAAATTGCTGCCATAATTGATTCAATTAATTCCCTTCGGACCTCAATTCACTTTTTCAATTCTTATGACAACCCTAAATTCTTGATTTATAATTCTTAATTTAAACTACCTTTATTTTCTGATTCAATTCAGTCTTCACCTGATTAAGGATAAACTGAAAATCCTCAGGCCTTTTGGTATAATCCAAATCATTAACATCAATCACCAACAAATTTCCTAATTCATAATTAGCAACCCAATCCTCATAATGTCGATTAAGCCCTTCCAAATAATCTGGTTGAATTGCATTTTCATACCCTCTACCCCTTTTCTTAATCTGCTCCAACAACTTAGGCAAATCTGCCCTCAAGTAAATAAGCAAATCAGGGGCCTGAATATGAGGAATCATAGCTTTAAAAAGGGTCATATAATTTTCAAAATCCCGAGAGGACATTTTGGAAGACTGATGAAGATTAGTCGCAAAAATATAAGCGTCTTCATAAATGGATCGATCCTGAACCACCTTAATTCCACTTTTTCTAATTTCGGTAATTTGATTAAATCGATTATTTAAAAAGAAAACCTGAAGATGAAAAGCCCAACGTTCCATATCCCCATAGAAATCCTTCAAATAGGGATTATCATCCACTGATTCATACGCTGCTTCCCACCCAAAATGTTCCGCCAACTTCGTGGTTAGTGTCGTTTTTCCACAACCAATATTTCCTGCTATAGCTATATGCATTTCTTCTTAATTTAGCCCGCAAAATTATACATCTTAAGTAGAATTAAAAAGAAAAGTTTAGTAGTCCAATATCGGAGAAAAATTGACCAACCATCCAAAAATTCAACATTATAAACCCCATCCTCCAAGCCGTTTAACATTAAAACTTTAACCAAAAGGCAGTTACAACAAAAATAAAGAAAAACAAAATTGCATTATTTCAACAACCTACCACTAGGGTGGTTCCAATAAATATCTATTATTTTATAAAAATAAATCTCACACTTCTGCTCTTAAGGTTATTTTGAAGTTCCTCCCAGGCGCACTAATCCCTGATGAATAAGGCCTGTAATGATGATCCAAAAGGTTATCTAAAGCCAGGTTGATTTGAAAAATACTATTAAATTGAAAAGAAGCCTTTAAATTGAGAGTGTACCAAGCGGGGCTTCCCGAAGGGGCATATAAATGAGGTTTTTCTTTTTCTTCAGGTGCAATATCTTCCCAAGCCAACTTTCCATTGTATACAACTAAAAACTCTCCCCTTATTCTCTTTTTCTCCCAACGAATAGCCGTTTGTCCAAAAAGAGGTGTAACATGTCTAAGGGGTTCTCGGCTTTTCAAATCCATTCCCCTGGTCCAATTTAATGTAGACTTCAAACTGAAAAATTCATTCAATTGAGACTTAATACTTAAACTACTACCCAAAACATAGGCCTTTCCTGCATTCACCAAAGCCTGAGTTCGCAAGGTATCTCCTTCAAGGACCAGCACATCCCTACCCTGGTAAGCAAAATCTCTCCTGACCATGGCGTTGATTAAGTAAGAATAATAGGTTACCCAATCAAATTCAAAGAAATTTCCCAATTTTTGGTTAATTCCAATCTCTGCATTGTAAGAATATTCAGGACCCAAATCTTGATTAGGAACGGTGATCACATCTCCTCCTGGGCTAAATAGCTTCCCGACATCATCCACATTGGGCGATCGAAAACCGGAAGAAAGTGCAAAATTGAAGCGTCTACTTTTATTGGCCTGATAGGTCATCCCTAAACTTCCAGTTACTGCATAATTATCTTGATCGTAACTATGAGTTTGACCCTCAGAAAAATCACCATTATCGACAGAATTAAGCATAATTCTGCTAATTCGAGCTCCTGCATTTAAATTTAAACCTGGAAGAATCAACCATTTGAAAGCAGAATAGGCAGAATAAGAACCATAATCACTACCACCATTGGGGTACCGGCTGTGTGCAAATGAAATTTCTCCTGATTTAATATTCAAATATGAAGCATCTGATTCAACCCGGTTATAAATTCCCTCTAATCCATAGTTGAGACGTGTTTGTTGGGATAACTGTTTATCAAAATCCACATTTACCGACCAAATCCCAACATGCTCTATTTGACTCCTTCGCTTTTCATCATTTAATTTCCTGCTATACCTGCTTTCCTCTACCGTTTGTCTGGCAAGAGAAACTTTAACTGCATCAAAGATTTTATTAGAACGATAATAATTAAGTTTCAAACTATTCATTAGCCATTTCTGGGGGCCATAATACCATTCTGCAAATTTCAACTGGTCATCCTTATATTCAGTCAGTCTGTCATATCGGGGGATATCAGAAGTGGTCGTATAGTAAAAACTTAATTCAGCATCCCAAAACTTGGAAAACCGAAAGCCAAATTTCTGCATAAAGTTAAATTGATTATAGGCAGAACCCACCTGAATATTTTCATTGGGATTGACACGGATTTCATCCCTTCCTCCTACTGAAATAACATATTCTGGTCTTTTACCAAAATCAGGTTCAGATTTTAACCGAATTGACCCCGTTCTTAAATCACCAAAATCACTATATGACAAACTTGTGAAGGTTGCCAAGTTCTTCGACCCTATAGAAAAAGAAAGGCTTCCTGTTTTTTCCTGGTTGGCTGTGCTATACCGGCTACTAGCTGAGGCATGAAATTCCTTTTTGGAGGTTTGAGTATAGGAAAGTGACTGGGTAATAAAATTCATCGTCCCTCCCATGGCATCACTACCGTACATTACAGAGGCTGGCCCAAAAATCACCTCCACCCTTTCCAGTACTTTTGGGTCAATGGAAATCACATTGTGAAGATTTCCACTTCGATAAATGGCATTATTCATCCGATTTCCATCTATTAACAATAGGACGGAATTGGCCGAAAAACCTCTCATTTTAGGACTCCCTCCTCCCATTTGACTTTTTTGAATAAAAACTTGCCCCGTTGAGGTCAATAAGTCTGCTGAAGTTTGTGGGGAATCAAATGTGATTTCATTCGAATTAATGGATTTTATTTGAAATGGAACTTCATTTTCTGATGTCTCCCATTTGTTCGCTGAAATAACCACCTCTTCTACTTGGGAAACCTTTTCTACTAGGGTGACAAGGAAAGATAGATTCTCTAATTCTTCAAAACTCAATTCTTGTATATAATAACCTGGGTGTTGAAGGACAATTGATTGCCCCTTTGGAAAACCTTGTAAAGAAACAACACCTGAACTATCGGTTTGGCTGTAAACATTTTTTTTGGAACTATAAACAAGCACATTTTCGATAGGAAGGTGAGAAATCTGTTGATAGACTTTTAAATTTTGGGCTTTTAAAAGTGATGCTAAAGAAAAAAAAGAAAGTAAAAGCCAAAGTATTTTACCTCTGAAAGATAGTTCCAAATTATTATAAAGTTAAA
>NZ_SMMB01001277.1 GCF_009711365.1 Xanthovirga aplysinae
AAAACCTCCACTTCATCTAACAGGCTACTAAATATATCTTTCTTATTCTTTTTGACAAATCTAGCCCCAATAGCCAAGTTTAGAATTTCGTAAATGTCTTTCTAACAATAACTAGCTTTTCTATTAATCTTTATTAAACTTCACATAGTCCGGCACTTCCTCAATCACAGTTTTCACTGATTCTCTATCTTCTTTCTTTTCAACTGTAACTCTCATCACAAGCGGATCAATTGACCTGATAGGATTATGGAGTGTGAAAATGTTTAGAGTTCACTGAGTACAATCATAAACTAAAGAATCCCACATAACCCCATCAAACAACATCTGCCATTTCCATCCTAGCCTCATAATCATTCTACCCCGCTTCCTCCTGCAGTTCTTTCCTAATATACAAGGAACTATTTCCTCTACTTCCTTTTCATTGAAAGGGACTATGGCCAATTTATTTTTCATTTTTTCGTAGGCAATATTGAATCCCTAATCTCTCATGATTTAACCTGAGCTCCTTTCCGTAAAACCAAGCCTTCCATGCCATTTCATCATTTTCAAAAATCACCTTTTTATGCCTGGTATTAATAATTACCCTTCCCTTTTCCAACAGCCCATTTTTATCAACAATTAAATACTGCCCCTCTCCATCAATATGAAACCAGGTATTAAACACCTTTTCTATATTTCCTTCTTTTATGGTTTGATAGAGTTGCCAATTCCCAACAATTTTATTTTCAAAATCCTGAAAATCCGGAATCTCATCAATTTTCCTAAATTCGAGCTTTGTAGTTTTATTCCCGAATTCTATTCCTTTCAGAAACAAATAATCTTCAAAATAATTTACTTTCCAAGATTTATTGAACCACAACTGATCATTACTATTCATTTCCAATTTATTGGAACGTAGCGAATATAAACCACCAAAATCCCCTGTCACCCTGGAAACTGCAAAACTATTATCAGCATTAATTTGGAGGAAAATAGCACCATAAGTTCTAATAATACCATCTATCTTTGCTTCCTCTAATTGCCACAAACCCTCAATATCTTTCTTTGAAAAGGGATTACAGGTTGTTTGAAATAGGATAATTACCAACAGGGCAAACTTTAAAATATAGCTCTTCAATCTTTCAAAAATTTATAACTTTTCCTTTTGTCTTATTTAATCTTTCTCATCATTCGCGGAGAAGGCTGAAGCCTTCCCTTCTTCATTAAGCTTAAGCAAAAAAATACATTGAAACAGAAATTTTAACCTATTTTATCTTTTTTAGAAGGTATTGCCAAAAAGCAATAATTTCATTTTAATATTTATATTCTACAGCTTTAACATATTCAAATAAACACACCTTACTATTATTCCTATGGTTCATTTCCTTCCACTCCTGAGGCTTATATCAAACATTCTTACCCAAAGCCAATTACAATTAGTTAAAAAACTATGAAAACACAAACATCACCCAATTTGCAACAATTATTTTTCAAGTAAAAAATAATTTTATGATCACATTTTTAGGGTCAGAAAAATAAATAAAATTCATCAAAAAAATAATTAAAATAATTTTTTATTATTTTAACAATAATCACCCTTTCAATTAAAAGTAAAAAATCACATTATTTTTTTATCAAATACAAAATAAAAATCAAATTGTAAGTCTATTATTAATCGAAAACCCGCCCAGAAACTAAATTCCTAGAGGGCTTTTTTTCATTCCTTGTATTTTGATAGGAATTTTTCTTTACTAATCAGGGAAACTACACAAATTCGAATAAAACTCTCAAATAAGTTTTACCTCATATTCTAAAAACCTACCTCAAAATAAGTAAAACAGTCTTTAGCAGTGAATAAACTAAAAGTGAACTGATGATTTAACAATATCTCTCGACAAAGAGTAAGACCTATGCCCTGACCATTCATTTTTGTGCTAAAAAAAGGAGTAAAGAGCTTTTTAGCCACCTCATCTGAAATACCTGGCCCATTATCCCGAATCACTAATTGCCGTTTTTTGACATCCACTTTTATTTCAATTTCACCGACCTTTCTGGAAACCTGAATTTATTCCAGGGCATTTTTCACTCCATTGATCAACACTTGCTCGATTTGTTCCTGATCCATCATTAATAAAACAGGCTGATGGGCCTTTACCAAAGTTAATCCAACCCCCTTTTCTTCACATTGGGGAAGCATTATGCCATATACTTGCTCCACAACTTTGTTTAAATCAACTTCCTCAAAATAAGGAGGGGGTAGCCGAACCACATCTGCAAAATTTCTGGTAAAATTTGCCAAATTGTTATTTCGCTGCGTAGCCAACTGAATAGCTTCTAAGTAATCATTCTGTTCCTCCTTTCCCGAAGGCGCAAAAATTTTCAATGTTTCTAATAAAGAATTTACAGCCCCCATGGAATTATTTACCTCATGCGTCATCATCCGAATTACCTTTCCATAGGCTTGTTTTTCTGTAGCCATCAGCTCATGGCTTAAATCTTCCAGCAGCAAAAAAGATTGTTCAAACCCATTATGAACAAATGCTGAGCGGTGACATTTAAATTTTCGAGTTCCGTCCTTCTCAATGGTTTGCCTGCTGTTAGAAGAAACCTTAGCCAGTTTCTGCAGAAAACTATTTGGAAAACTTTCCAATTTTCTTCCCTCCAGTTGATCCAAAGAAAAGGGTAAAAAGGAAAGTGCTGCAGGATTAACAGTTAATATTTCCTGATCATAATTCAAAACAATTATGCCGGTAGGGGAAGCCTCTATCAAAAGTTGAAGAAAATAATTTTGTTCCCGAAGTGAAAGACGTTCGGATTTAAGATGATCAATCATTTGGTTATACACTTCAATTAATTCATCGGTATACTTTTGACCAACTTTCATATACTTTACTTGAAAATCCTGGTCACGAATAGCCTGAATCCCATCAGTAAGTAATTTTAGGGGCTCAAAAAATTTTTTAGCTAAATAGAATGTATAAAAAAGAGAAAGTAACACTAACAGCTCCACCCCCAAATACAAAATCCTATTTGTATCAAATAAGGGCCAGGCCAAAACCAATAGTGCCAAATGAATGAGAATAATCAATTGAATAAATCTAGTCTTCAACCCCATTGGTAATATTATATTTTTCCAACCTCCTATATAAAGCATTCCTACTGATCCCCAAAGCCCTGGCTGCAGGAGCCATTTTATACCTATGTTCTTTGAGGGCTTTCTTTATCATTTTAATCTCCAATTCTTCTAAAGTATATTGCCCTTCCAAAGGCAAATCTTCCTCTTTATTATCTCCATTTTGATTGAGACTATATCGTCTAAAATCAGCAACACCCAAGTCATCTTCAGGGCTCATCAGTACCGTACTTTCCACCAGATTTTTTAATTCCCTTATATTCCCATAAAAAGGCTGCTCTTTCAACCATTTTAATGCCTCCTGTTGAATTCGCAAGAGAGGCCGTTTATAGGTTATTTTCAACTTTTTCAGAAAATGATTAGCCAATAAAGGGATATCATTTTTGCGTTCCCGCAAAGCCGGAAGCTGAACGGTTATCAAATTAATTCTAAAGAAAAGATCTTCCCTAAACTCACCGGATTTCACCATTTCTTGTAAATTTCTATTGGTAGCTGACACCACTCGAACATCTACAGCACGACTTTCACTACTTCCCAACACCTCAAAACGACGATCTTGCAATACCCTCAGCATTTTTACTTGACTGGTAGGATCAAGCTCTCCCATTTCATCCAAAAATATAGATCCCCTGTTGGCTATTTCAAAGCGTCCCTTTCGGTCGGTATATGCTCCGGTATAAGCCCCTTTTTTATGTCCGAACATTTCGCTCTCAAAGAGTGACTGAGAAATCCCCCCCAAATTCACTTTAACAAATGGCCCTTTTTGTCGATGGCTATTCATATGAATGGCCTCAGCTATTAGTTCCTTACCTGTACCACTTTCCCCTAATATCAAAACAGGAGCATCCGTTTGGCAAACCCGGCCAACGGTTTCCAATACCCTAAGTAACTTTGGATCATTTCCAATTATATTTGAAAAATCATATTGTTTATCCAGTTTGCTGCGACTTACCGTTTCTGAATATTCATTTTTAGATAATTGGATTACCGTATTCACGGCCTGTAAAAGTTGTTGGTTGTCCCAAGGTTTATTAATAAAATCAACAGCCCCAGCCTTCATTCCTTCAATAGCCAAAGGCATATTTCCCCAACCCGTAATTAAAATAACGGGCAAAGCTGGCCATTTGGCTTTAATTTCCTGTAACGTCTTTATCCCCTCCTCTCCGGTAGTTTCTACAGTAAAATTCATATCCAAAAGTAACAGCTCAAAAGTCCGTTTTTGGAGTAATTCAAAAGCTTCCGTAGGGCCACCTGCTGTCATGGCCCGATGTCCATGCTGCTTTAATAAAAAAGCAATGGATTTTCTTACGACTAAATCGTCATCAACAATTAAAATCATGGATAGAATTAAATTATTTTGGGAAATACGAGATTACTATAGCAAATGTCAGACGTTGTAAATCATACTTTATAGAATTATTAAAATTAAATAAACCAGCCCCTTTTGCCCGTTCATTTTAATATCTGTTAATATCAAATTCTATGATTGATTTTTTAATTCTTTAGATAACAACCAGGATTTATCCATACATGAATATTTATTGATTTTCCCCTATGTCTCACACCTTTTCTCCTTTTAATACCTCCGATGGCTTTTTCTCCGTCGGAAATTCTGCATTTTTCATAACAAATATTGGTTTTTGAAGCGCTAAATTATTCGGATAAGTTACCATAAAGTGATCTTCAGTGATAATTAAAATCGAGAAAATCGTAATATCTTTTACACGGCCAGTAATCGTATTATCTCCATCCACGATTTTAATTCGGGAACCAATTCTTAAAGGATGATAAAAGAATAAAATTAGGGATGCAGTAATATTGCTTAATATAGACCAACTGGCAAACAAGGCTACTCCTGCTACCGTGAAAAAGGAAGCAAAGTAAATCGCTAAACTTTTGAATTGTACCTCCCAAATGATTGCCAACAGAATAGAAAAAAGTATAAACCAACTTATATTCAGTATCTTTTGGGTATGCAAGGCACGGGAAATAAACAGTTTTTTCCTACTAGAGTAATGAAGTAAAAATCTTTTAGTCAAAAACCTTTCTAGAAATAACAAAAAGATAATTCCAACAGTAAGTACTATTTTAATCTGAAAATGCTCCATTTCCTCCCTCCCAATTATATGTCTTTCAAATATCCTTCTAAATATAATGGCTTTTTGTACTTTCTCAAAGAAAGATTCTTCTTCCATTTTTAATTTAGCTCTGGCTTTATTCCAAGACGATTCATTTTTCTCTATTTCGTGTTATAGCCTTAAAAGATTGATAAAAACTATCAATGAAATCACTTCTGTTTTTAATCATTAGCTATACTTTTCCACTGATTTCTGTTTCCCAATCACAGGATGTCCAATCTTCACTTTCCAACAGCCCAAGACTTGACCAAAGACACCTTATCTACGGTGGAATCCACAACAATGCTCCTCTTTCTTATTATGATGAAAAGGGACAGCCTGCTGGGTTTATGATTGACCTACTAAATGCCCTGAGTAAAGAGCTAAAATTCACTATAGAGTACAAATTACAATCATGGCCGAAAACATTTTTAGAATTTAAAAACGAAGGGGCTTTTGACCTTGCTGAAATGTATTATTACCCTGGGCGTGAAAAATATGCAGACTTCAGTAATCGTCTTTTATACATTTACTTTAGAGTTGTTGTAAGAGGTGGTGCTCCCCCCATATTTAATCTAGAAAATTTATTAAATGAAAAGGAGGTTTTTATTTTGGGAGAATCGGCTATAGGGGAATACATGCAAAATACCTTTCCTTCTGCAAAATTATTTTATACCGATACAGAAGCTGAAGCTCTAGATGCTCTTGTACATGGAAAGCATGATGTCGCGGTGGTCCGGGAATTTGCTGCACAACGAATTGATACTGAGCCACAATTCAGTAACTTAAGAACTACAGGCCCTCCTCTCTGTTGCATTCCATTCGCCTTGGTCACTCATCCTCAGGACTCTCTTCTGATGACAGAAATAAGCCAAGGAATTGAAATTTTGAGAGCTAAAGGAATTTATTCAAAAATCTACAGCAAATGGTTTTCCATCTACGTTCCCCGGGACGTTAAAGAAAAAATCAAACAATTACGAAGGCAGCGGTGGACCATAGGGGGGATATTATTTACCTTATTACTGGCCACCTTTTGGATTTATTCCCTACGAAGAATAGTGCTCCAAAGAACCAGGGCCTTACAAATGGAATTGAGCATCCGTCAAAAAACTATGCAAAAAATAGGCAAAATCAACCAAGAACTAGACAAATTTGTATACAGCATCTCCCACGATATAAATGCTCCCATTGCTTCCGTTACCGGACTTATTAATTTGATGAAACATGAATCTACAGATAAACATTTGGATGAATATTTTCACAAAATTGATAAAAGCCTTAACTCCTTAAAAAGTTATATACACGACATCCTGGATTATTCGAGAAACAGCCGTATTAAACTTCAGTTTGATTTGGTAAATTTCCCAGAACTTCTTAACGAATGTATCGACTTATTACAATTCCTCCCTGGAACAGACAGGATAAGCATTGAAAAAGAAATCCGGGAAAGTGCTCCTTTTTACTCGGACAAATACCGTCTTAAAGTTATTCTCAACAACCTGATTTCAAACGCTATCAAATATGGCGATTTAAACAAAGAAAAACCTTTTATCAATATTAAAATTGATAGCAATGAGAAGACATGTACCATAAAAGTCAAGGACAATGGGATAGGGATTCCTAAGGACAGACAACAAAAGATCTTCGATATGTTTTATCGAGCCAGTGAAAAGTCTGAAGGTGCAGGAATAGGCCTTTACATTGTAAAAGAAGTATTAGTCAAATTAAAGGGAAGCATATTGGTGGAATCTGTTGAAAAAGAGGGGAGCTTGTTTACGGTAAAAATTCCAAATCAAAAATCAGGATTAAAGGAATATGAAGGGAAGGATGAAACTCAAGGAATATGAACTTTGCCCCATCCACGACCAAAAGTACTTTCCTTATAGGGGGCCTGAGTCATTGACTCCATATTTCCGCTGGTTTTCTAAAAACACTTATTTACCCTTTTTCTTCCCCTTCCTAATTCTCATCTTTTCAATATTGCTACCCATTCAAGGTGTTCGAGCCGCAAAATTCGAGACCCAAACTTCACCTAAACAAGACTCCTCTAAAAGATACCTGATTTTTGGAGGTGCTAATGATATGCTTCCCTTTACCCACCTGGATAAAAAAGGACATGCCCAGGGATTTTCCATTGATTTATTGAATGCCCTCGGGGAGGAATTGGGATTTGAATGTCGGTTTGTTTTGAAACAATGGCCATCCATATACCAAGAATTCAGGTATGATTCTGCATTTGATCTTTCGGAAATGTTTTACGATCAAAGCCGAACTAAATTTGCTTCTTACTGTGACCCTCACTTTTATGTACAGTACAGAGCGATAGTAAGAGAAGGCACCCGCCTAAATTCCATTGAAGAGCTTAACGAAAAGGAAGTCTTAGTACTGGCAAATTCCGTAATATTTAAATTTATGAAAAAGAAGTTCCCAGACACCCACCTTTTTGGTGCCAAAAGTGAAGTGGAGGCCCTTGAAAAATTGGCCAGCGGGAGTCACGATGCCGCCGTTGTAAGAGAAGTTTTTGCGCAGCGGATTACCTTCGAACCCGACTTTGAACATTTAAGAATTAGTGGAGCGCCCCTTGCTTCCCTGCCCTTTGGATTTGTCACTCACCCTAGCGACAGCCTCCTTCTGGATGAACTCAACCATGGCATGGAATCCCTCAGAGCCAAAGGAATCTATTCTGAAATATATGGCAAATGGTTTTCGGTATATGTACCACCTGCCGTGAGTAAAAAGGTTCAACAGCTGACTTTCTTAAGGTGGATTGCCGGGAGTATTCTAATTACTTTACTAATAGCTACAATATGGATTTTTACCTTAAGAGGAATTGTAAAACGACAAACACGGGTTTTACAAAAGGAATTAAATCGACGACAAAAGGCACTCCTTAAAGTTAAAAAAATCAATATGGAGTTAGATAAATTTGTCTACAGTATATCTCACGATATCAATGCCCCAATTGCCTCTGTCAGTGGCCTTGTTAACCTAATGCGGTATGAATCCAAAGACGATAGCATGGATCCTTATTACGAAAGAATTGATAAAAGCTTGATTGCTTTAAAACACTACATTAATGATATTTTAGACTTTTCCAGAAATACTCGATTAAAACTTCACTATGAACAGATCAATTTTAATGAGTTAATTGAAGAAAGCCTGGTTCCCTTAAAATTTCTTCCCGGTAGTGATAAAATAACCATCCATCAAGAAATCAAAGGAGACGAGGCCTTTTACAATGATAAATATCGTTTAAAAGTGATATTAAACAATTTATTATCCAATGCCATCAAGTATGCTGATTTTAGAAAAGAACATCCTTTTATTAATATCAAGATCACTACGACATCAAAGGATTGCTTCCTAGCTGTTGAAGACAATGGGAGAGGAATTCCTAGAAATCGACAAGATAGAATTTTTGACATGTTTTACAGAGCCAGTGAAGAATCTCAGGGTGCGGGAATAGGACTTTACATCGTCAAAGGGGTTCTTATCAAACTGAAAGGAAGCATCACTGTTGATTCTGACCCAGGAATGGGTAGCACTTTTACTGTCCAAATCCCCAACAAACAAGCTGCTTTTGAAGAAATTGAAAAGGAAGAAGAAGGAATTTGAATAATGAGTAAGAAACATAAGGAAAAGCGCTTGCTTCTGCACTTAATTAACCACTTTTTATAATGAAAACAGGATTTGGGGAGGTAATTATCACTTTTCCTTTCAGAATTAATTTTTCAGTGCTCATTATTCATTGTTTGGCTTTCCTGATTTTTTTCCAAAAGATTAATGTTATGGTAGAAAAATCCTTTTGAAATTACTTATGAAAGTCATTCTTGTTTTTGCACTTTCCTTATGCCTTATTGGGAATGCCCTTCCCCAAAATATGAATTCCACAGATTCCATCGAAAAAAGGGAGCCTAACAGACATTTAGTATTTGGAGGTATCGTTAACCACCCCCCATTTTCCTATTTAGATCAAGATGGAAATCCACGAGGCTTTGTTCCTGATCTTTTAAATGCCCTTGGAGAAGAATTAGGATTTACTATTGACTTTGTCATACAGGAATGGCCAAAAACCCATTATGAATTTAAAAGAGATTCAGCTTTTGATCTTATTGAATTATACTTTTCTCCCAAAAGAGAAAATTATGCCGTTTTCAGTGAACCCTTACTATACATCAACTACAGAATTGTAATACGAAAAAACTCCTCCACTTTAAGTAACCTAGATCAACTCAACAATAAGGAAATCCTGGTTATGGAACACACTGCTGTTTTCTATGATCTAAGAAGAAATTTTAAAAAGGCAAAAATCTTTACCTGTTCCGGAGAATTAAAAGCACTTCAGTTACTAGCCAGTGGAAAGCATGATGTAGCCATCGTTAAAGAATTTACAGCTCAACGGATCCCATTTGAACCTGATTTGCAAAACCTAAGAATAACGGGCCCTCCTATTTTTCCTATTCCTTTTAATTTGGCAGCACATGCATGGAATCCCAGCCTTATCCAGGAAATTAATGAAGGAATTGAAACCCTTAGAGAAAAAGGTATCTATTCAAAGATCTATTCCAAATGGCTTTCGGTTTTTGTTCCCCTAGAAGCAAGGGCAAAGATCAAACAAATTAACCTTCTTAGAATAGGTCTAGGGGCCATACTTCTAACCCTTCTAATTGCCACTTTCTGGATATTAACTTTAAGAAAAATGGTGAAAGGACAAACTAAAGCCCTAAAATTGGAATTGGTCCAGCGAAAACAAACCATGAATATATTAACTTCCACCAATAAAAAGCTAAAACAAACCAATAAGGAACTGGATAAATTCGTCTACAGTATTTCCCATGACATAAATGCCCCCATCGCATCCATTACCGGCCTGGTGCAACTGATGAAATACGAATCCGTACCAAAACCCTTACAGGAATATTTCCCAAAAATTGACAAAAGCCTAAATTCCCTAAAAACTTATATTCACGAAATTTTGGACTTCTCTCGAAATACTCGAATTAAATTAAGTTACCAACAGATCAATTTTCAGGAGTTGCTGCGAGAAACCCTGGACCTTTTGCAATTTATCCCTGAAAGGGGAAAAATAAGTATTAACCAAGAAATACAGGAAGAATATGCCTTTTTTTCTGATAATTATCGTCTAAAAGTATTACTCAATAATTTGCTTTCAAATGCCCTCAAATATGCAGACTCTGAGAAAGAAAAATCCTATATCAAAATAAAGATCAATACATATCCCGAAAATTGTCTGATTTGTATTAAAGATAATGGTATTGGTATTCCCAAAGATCGACAGGAAAAAATCTTTGAGATGTTTTACCGAGCCAGTGAAACATCTCAGGGAGCAGGAATTGGTTTATATATTGTCCGAGAAGTATTGCTAAAACTAAAGGGCACCATAGAAGTTACCTCCAAAGAAGGGGAAGGAAGTACATTTATCCTAAAAATTCCAAATAAAAAATCTGCTTATGAAGAAGAGGAAATGGAGGAAGAGGGAATTTAAAAAATGAAAAATTAATAATAAATAATGAATAATTCCCCACCGGACAATGACAACCTGGTCTTCCCGGTAGGAAATTTTAATAACTAAATCCTTTAATTCTTAATTATTCATTACAATTACTGTTCATGCAGAGCCAAAGAAGGTTCCATATCAGCAGCCAGTTTACTTGGGTAAAGGGCGCAAAAAGTTGCAATTCCAAAAATTAAGATCAGAGCAATTAAAATAGCTAAGGCATAGATCCCGGCCCTTATTTCAAATAAGCCCAGGAGAGGAAACTGAATAGCAAAAAACAATCCTACAATAATAGCAAATAAAGTGATCACCAACACTTCCCCAACAAACTGCTTTCTTACCAGGTTAGCTGGGGCCCCCAATGCTCTTCGCAAACCAATTTCCCCTTTACGTTTATTGATGTTATACCACAAAACTCCAAATAATCCCAGTGCTACGTTCAAAATCAGGAAAACAGCAACCACAAAGAAAATGATTAATGGTGCCTCTAACTTTCGCTCAGCCTCTATTTTCATATCCGCCAATTCCTGCATGTCAAAGCGCCAATCTGGTGCTATTCCTTCCAATTCCTCCAACAATTCTCGTTCTTCCCCTTTACTTGTACCTTCCTGCAAACGAATAAGAACATCTCCGGAGAACCAATTTAGATCCGTGGTATCATTTTCATCTATCATTTCAAAAAGACTAACAGCATCCGGGAAAAAACTGGATTTATAACGGTATTTATCCACTACCCCCACCACTTTCATATCTCGCACAATATTCTCTCCAATAAGATTGGGAACTCCAATTTCATCAGCCAATTTTTTGTTGACGACCACTAACCTTTCCTCTGGATTTGTATTTACTTTGGGAAAAGTCTCCCCTTCCAGGAAAGGGATTTGCATCACATCGAAGAATTCTCGCTCTACTGCGAAAAAATTAAACTCAACCCGTCTTAAAGAATCTTCTTCCACAGAGAACCATCCATTATCGGTAAAAGGGCTATTAGAAGAAACCATACTAGAAAACAGAACCTTTGGGTTATCCTTTAACCTTTGTTTTATTAATTGAAATTTTTCCTTTAATTCAGAATATTCAATTTGTCCTCGTCTCATACTTAACATTCGTACCTGATCATATTCAAATCCTAAAGGTTTTCGATAATGGTCTAGGTTTTCAAATATCAAAGTAGAAATACCAAACAGTACCAAAAAAGAAATAAAAACCTCGGTCATCAAAAGAAAATTCTTCTTCCTTCGATTCCACATCAATTGTACTATATGTCGTATCATTGGGCTTCTGCTTTTAATGAGTGAGCAATTTGGAGCTTGGCCATTCGAAGAGCGGGATAGACTCCAGAGAATAATCCAAATAAAATGATTAATACTAAAGCCTTCACAAAAAGACTCAGATGAATGGTTAAATTAATATTAGCCATATAGGAAGATTGATTTAGCAAATAAAGACATAAGAGGGCTAACACTAAGCCTAATATTCCCCCCAATAAGGTTACCACCAAATTTTCTATAACAAATTGAACAATCAGCACTTTTGTGGATGCTCCATAGGCCTTTCGAACCCCAATTTCTGAAGCACGCTCCATAATTCTGCTGATATTAATATTGATTAAGTTTACAGCTGGAAGACTAACAAACATTAAAGTGAGTAATCCCATAACCAAATAAAGATAGAGGCTAGAGTTTTCATTGTCTTCAAAAAGGTCCCTTGCAAAATCTTCTGTATTTAACAAAGCCTCGGATTTAAATATTTCTGCCCATTCCAAGTCTTCTGGTGGCATTGGAACTGTGGAAACAATTTGCTGAAACTCCTCTTTTCCCGTGGCGACCATATCTACTGATGGCATTTGAAGCAAAGCCACCGCACCTCCCATATGCCGTTTTGACTTAGCCGATGAAGAAGTTGTATAAGGCAAATAAATATCAGCGGTCGAATATTGACGGGAAAAATTCCCATCCTGAACCACTCCTACTACCGTATAGTTCTGACTTGCCAGTTTTACTGTTTTTCCCAAACAATCAGTCGTACCAAAAAATCCAAGAGCCGTTTTCTCGTTTATTACAGCCAGTCTTTCTCCAAATTCAACTTCTTTCGGCAGAAAAGGCCTTCCTTTTAGGAAATTAAAATGTAAAATCTCCCAGAAAATATGATCTGTATAGATTGTAGCAAGCTGAAGTCGCCGATCTCCTGAAAAAGCTGAATAGGGAAAGGAAATGGAAGAAATTCCAATTTGTTCAGGGGTTTTCATTTTACGAAAATATTCATTAATCAAATAGTAGGAAGGATGTGTTCTACTTCGGGAATTTCCCTCCTCATTTTCTAGATCAATCAAACTAACAATTAGAGTCCGGTTGAAATCTTTTTCCACTCCATAATTTCCATAGGAATTATCCCAAAGGGAAACCACCACTAAAAGCACCATTAGGGTAAAACTTATCCCGAACAAACTCACGAAAGTAAAGAACTTGTTTCTCAACAATACTTTCCAGGCAATTTTCAAGTAATTAATTAACATACTTCCTCCTTACTATTTTGGTGAACAGCAACTGTTTGCCCATCAAATAACCGTATCAACCTATCAGTCCCGTGAGCCATCTGCTCATCATGCGTTACCATCACAATGGTGGCACCCTCCTTATTCAAATTTTGTAAAAGGTTCATGATCTCATTTCCCATCACACTATCAAGATTTCCAGTAGGCTCATCCGCCAAAATCAATTCTGGTTCGCAAATAATGGAACGAGCAATAGCAACCCGCTGTCTTTGTCCACCAGACAATTGAGAGGGGTAATGCGTTGTACGATGACTCAAGCCCACTTTCTCCAAGGCAGCTAAAGCCTTAGTTCTTCTATCCCTTGCTGTAGATTTTCGATACAAAAGGGGAAGTTCCACATTATCGATTACTGATAAATCATTGATCAAATGAAAGCTTTGAAAAATAAAACCCAATTTTTGATTCCGAAAGGCAGCAAGCTGAGTATCATTATAATTTGACAGATCAGTTCCACCGATCAACACCTTTCCACTAGTTGGTTTGTCTAATAGCCCCATCATATTAAGAAGGGTACTTTTTCCACATCCTGAAGGTCCCATTATGGATACAAATTCTCCCTTTTTAATGTGAAGATTTATTTCATTTAAGGCGACGGTTTCAATTGTTTTAGTTTGAAACACTTTGTTGAGATTGATTAATTTAATCATGGTTTATTCAGTAAATTTTAAGATTTTTAATTATTACTAAGAGAAAAATCCTTTCCATTTATTGCCTCAAATTGGCCACTAAATATTTCTCTGTTATACTTCCCTACTTGATCCAATCCAATCAAAAACGAAATCAATCATTTCAAGAAGGCGATTGGAATTCATTTTCTGGTCATTAAACCAATGGTCGCAATTTGGGTATACCTTGTAAGTTAAATTCGTTTTATTGTTTCTTAGGAATTCTAATTTCACATAATCAAGGCCTGCAATAGGAGTATTCTGGTCCTGTCCTCCGGAAATTAAAAGGATAGGAATGTCAAGGCTCAGCATATTTTCCAAAGGGATATCTTTACAAAAACTTGCCCATCTCTTATAAGTATGCCCTAACCAGAAATTATCCGTTGAAAGAGGGTTTTTATAAATATCATCAAATACAGCATACAAACTATCCACATTTTGCTGGGCTTCAACAGCACTTATGAGACCTTTTTGTCCCTTTAACCGGTTTTCCGTTATAAAGTCATTAAATTGATTTAGTCCCCCTCCCACTATATTCACTATCTTTTTCACTTTTTTATTGATTAAGGCTAGCTTGGGAACAACATGCCCGCCCTCCGAATACCCAATGGCTATCACTTCATTATCTTTTACAACTAACTCCTGGGTTAAATAATCAATAATTTTTGAAGTGGTATTTACACGCCAATCCAGACTTAAATGTTTTGTGTATGCTTTGGATGGAGGATAATTTCTTTTAAATTCTTGCTGGGATTCTGCTTTTAAACTATCTAAAAAAGGAACTCCCGGTTTGCTAATTAAAACCACATGGTATTTCTCTGAAATCGCTTTGTATCGAAATGGATTACTACTAAAAATAAATGAGGTTCCATCTGATTTTTTAACTTTAGAGTAGATTGGTAAATGTCCCGAACCATCCAATAAAACCAATAATGGTTTACTTTCTTCAATTTTATTCTTAGAAACATAAAAATTTATAGTGCCCAACATTGAATCCTCCAAGGAAAATGCTTGAAACCCAAATTCCTTAGGTGTCTTGAGCTGAGCCCACAAATTTCCAGTCAATATTCCAGTTATAAAAAGAGCAATAAACCTTTTTTTCATGCTAAAAAACATTAATAATGTTCGAAAATAGAATGCAATAAATTATAGTTTTTAAGTAGGCATTAAGGCCTGTATAATTTTTATCTCCTAATTTGCAGTTAAGTAGACAATGTCCCTTTGTGCCATAAAATCATATAATGTCAAAAAGCGAATTGTATAATAAGCCTCCCAAAAATCGCTTATTGCTGCAATATAATCTACCCTTGCCCTATCCTTTTCATTCAAAGCGATAATAAAATCGGTAATGGTCAGGCGCCCCATGGAAAATTGCTCCATTGCAATGTTATATCTTTGGTTGGCTAATTCATCCGCCTTTTGGGTATACCCAAACTGTTGGACCAACACTTTAAATTGATCCACCTGCGTCAAAACTCCCTGTTGAAAATCCAATTGTTGTTGCTCTACATCATATGCCACCATAGCTCTTTTTGCCAAGGCTGTTTGTCGCCTGGCTTTTGCCCTTCCCCAATCCATTATTGGAAAATTAAAGCTTAAGCGAACTGCCTGCTGATCAATTGGATTTTTATAGGCTTCAGACAGGCCATTAGCTTGATTATTATAACCAAGGCGGGTCTCCAGATTTGCAGAAAACCCGGTATTTCCCTTGGCCTGTGCTACCTCATCCTCCGCTTCAAGCATTTGTCTACGAAAACTCAAAAATTCTTTACGGTTCACTTCCGCTTTTTCCAAGGCTATTTGGGCATCTACTTTCATGAAAGGAATATCTTCTGGGAGCTTTAACCGGAAATCCTCTGTCCCTTTGTCGTTTAAGTAACTTTTTAATTGTCGAATTGCCTCCCTCTGCCTTAAACTAGCCTGGGCCGATTGCTTTTGAGCATTAACAACAGCTAATTCCAATTGCATCAAATCAGATTTACTACTTTTCCCCAAGTTGAAACGGGTTTGGGCAATCAACAATAACTTTTCATTATTTTCCTGATTTTTGGCTGCCATTTCCTTGGCTATTTGGGCCTGTAAAGCTTGGAAGTACAAGCGATTTACCTCTACCGCCACCCTTTCAAGGGTTTCAGAATATTTCTTCTTAGCCTCTTCCAACCTTAAAGGCTCAATTTTTTTGTCCCATTTCAAGGGGTTATATTGGAAGAAAGGCTGATTCCACCCCAGTACCATAGGGGCAGTATTATAAGAATAATTTTTATCCTGAATATCATCAAACCTATTTAAGGCAGATGATAAGGTAATCGTTCCTCCTGTAAATGAAAGGGGTTGACTTAAGGCCAATTGCATGGAACTATTCATTATTCTGACCGGCTCCCAGGAAATCTTTCCATCTGGTTGAGTTACCTGTGTATAAGCGGAAGTGTAATCTGGAAACACCCCATTTAGTGCCAATTGAGGTCGAAGATTAGCTTTAAAACTATGGAAGGCCCATTGACTATTCTCCCATTCCTTTTCCGCAATAAGGGCCTTAAATGACTGTTGCTGAGCCATTAAAATCACCTCCTCCAATCCAACCTCCCGCTGTTGGGCAAAAATCGAAGTACCTATTCCTACTATGCTGAGGATTATCCCTAATAATCTTTTCATACCTCAATCCTTTATTTTTAATGATGGAAGATGCCTATAAGTATTCATATTGGTAATGATTATTTCGTCCCCTTCCACTAACCCAGCAGTAATCTCCACTTGCTCAAAATTACTGAGCCCTACACTAACGTTCCGCCTATTAGCTACACTTCCTTCCAGTGTAAAAACTTCCTGCTTTTTCCTTCCCGTAAATGCCCCTTCATTTTGTACAAAGAGCACATCCTTTTTACTAGCCGTCACCAAATAAAGATCTACCGCCATTTGAGGACGTAGCTCCTGGTGGGTTTTAGTAGCAAGACTTACATAGAATGTCACAATCCCATTGACGGCTGAAGGTTGAATATCTGAAACCTTACCTTCCAACATATCTTTATTGGCTTTAACTCGAACCGGCATTCCTATTTCCAATTTGGTGGCATAATCATCTACAATACTGCCCTTAATTTTATAAGATGTTAAATCTGCTACCTTAGCAATCTCCTCTCCTTCCTGCAAAGTAGCCCCAATTTGTTCCACCTGCCAGGTGACCACCCCCTTCAATTGAGACCGGGCATTGGCAGCATCCAGCTTTTGTTCCTGCTCACGAATGGATTTTTGTTGCATATTCATACTCAACTCTAATTCCCTCAATTGAGCCTCCATGGATTTCCCCATTGACAAAATGGTATTGTTAATTTGCTGTAATTCGATCTCTCCCACTTCTAAATCCATGGTTGCTTGTTCTATTTCTTCTGCCGTTCCCCCACCTACTTCATGCAGTTTTACCATATTTTCCTTTGCTGCTTTCAAGCTTTGAATTTTCAACTCCTGAACTTTTTTATTCACCTTTAAATCATATATCTGCTTTTCAAGGGTCAGCCGTTGTTTCTGATATTGGGCTTCTTTTAGCTGAAGCTCGTCCTTTAGTTTTTCCAGATTTAAAGCCGCAAAATCCGTATTCAAATTTAAAATAGCCTCACCAGGCTCAACAGTAGCCCCTACAGTCTTAAGAATTTGTTTTAAATCTGCTCGGAAAGGAGCAGTGATCACTTGTTCAACCCCGGGGACCACTTTCCCCGTTGCATTTATAGTAGATTCAAAATTCCCCCGCTGTACTTTGGCAACCATTATCCTTTCCCGTGACAAACTGGGAGCAATCAAGCCCCTGAAAAACCAAACTATAATGATCAACCCTAATAAAGCCGCTGTTATATAAATGTAGCGTTTTTGTTTTTGCTTTTTAATTGCATCGTCTGAAATGGCTCTATCCATAATTTATAATTTTATCTTTGGCACATCGATTGCAAAAGCTGGGACATAAAACATAAATAAATGATTATCAATCATTTACATAAAACACCATTAAAAACGAACATCCTAATATGGAACAAAATGTTCGCTTTTAGGGCAGATTCAGAAATGGAATAGATTAAAGAAGGAGTGTTTAAAAGAGCAAAAGCGTTAACTTTGAATGGACCTTAAAAATGAGACAAAACAAAAAAGGTTTAAACCTATAAGAGACTTAAACCTTTTAAAATAAATTAGTGGGTAAAATCACATCCTTAAATAAGGTAACTTTCTTGAGGCTTTTCTCATCATAGCATTGATCACCGTATTGGTATCACTTCCCAAACTTCTCGACAAATTCTTCTCGTATTTCCATAACAGCTCCCCAGACTCTCCATCATTTATATGAATGGTGATTTTTCCCGAATTGGTGGATCCATAAAAACCAAACACCATACCTAAGGCCATGGATGCCCCTTCCGACATGGGTTTATCAGTGTTCATGGTACCTGAAATTACTCCATCTACCCCCAGAATTTCAGCAAGTTCCTCGGGAGTATAATTTTCAATATTGTCTTGGGTAATTTCATTTTTTCCTAAAAGTGCATTTGTTTTCTGGATATCCTGAAAAGATACCGTAAATGGGTTTTTACTTTTTTTCTTTAAAAAATAACTGTGAACCGCACTTTGAATAGCCTTCCCCTCTATCTTTTGCATTTCCTCGTACTGCTCCGGAGTATATTTTTTCATTTGATTTGGCCTCAATTTTACCGTAGCCTTAAAAGGAATGATAGCCAACACCTTGTGATCTTGAGCCAAAGAAATAAAATCAGGATGAGTATAAATTGACCTAGTTTGGGCGAATAATTGAAAACTTAGCCCTAATAATATAGTACATAGAATTAATGTAAATCTTGCTTTCATAGTTGACGTATTTTGTAATGTTTTAAAGTATAAAAAATTAATGATAGATATATAATTAAGTTTAAAGCATTAAAATATCACTGTTATATTTCCCTATCAGTAACCCCACCAATTTTCCACAATGAATATAAAATCCAACACGATTTGCCCCCCTTATTCTACAGTCAAATATTATTCCAAAAATATTTATCCTTTAAAAAATAAAATATGATTGACATAAAATAAAGGGAGAGTTAATAGTTTCTTCATTAAAAAATCATACTTAACCGAAGAGTAATTTAATAATTATAAGTTATATATAAACACAACAATGTAACAAAAAAGTATAATAATTTCT